>NZ_JBSGCD010000020.1:0-134941 GCF_053601675.1 Micromonospora sp. NPDC004704
GTGGAGAACTTGTAGCCCTTGGTGTAGTCGAACTTCTCGACGGCCCGGATGAGGCCGAGGTTGCCCTCCTGGATCAGGTCGAGGAAGGCCATCCCGCGGCCGGTGTAGCGCTTGGCGATGCTGACCACCAGGCGGAGGTTCGCCTCCAGCAGGTGGTTCTTCGCCAGCCGACCCTGGTCGGCCACGGTGGTGAGGTCCCGCCGCAGTGCGGCCGGCAGGTCGCCGGTCAGCTTCTCCTCGGCGTAGAGGCCGGCCTCGATCCGCTTGGCCAGGTCGACCTCCTGTACGGCGGTGAGGAGCTTGGTCCGGCCGATGCCGTTGAGGTAGGCGCGGACCAGGTCGGCCGACACGCCCCGCTCGTCGGTGGCGTCCAGGTCGACCAGCGTGTCAGTGGTGCCGCTGTCGACAATCGTGCTGTCGGCAACCTTGCTGTTATCGGGCCCGATGACGGCGGCCGGGTGCAGTTCGTTCTGGATCATCTCGAGGACCATCTTCAGTCGCCTCCCCGCGTCGACTAAGTGGCGCGTACCGGCAGCCCTGTGGCGCCGATGAGAACAGCTTGGCGGGCATGGCGTGAAGCTGCGGTGAGGCGATCGTCCAGGTGGCATGAAACCGGGAGTCGCTCGCGGCGACTTACCCTATTTAGTGCGGTACGTCGATAATATTCTGAGCGCTCAGTCTGCGAACGAGGGCTTGCCGGGACCGACTACTGTGCCACCGATTGGCCACCCGGCCAGCAACGAGAACCAACCAAGTGCCGACGAAAGCCAGGGAGGACGGCGTGGTCTTCAAAAGACTGATGCAGGCGATGGGTGTGGGCGGCCCGTCCGTGGAAACCGTGCTGAACAACCCGAACTGCCGTCCGGGCGGCCAGCTCGAGGGCCGGATCCAGATCAGCGGGGGCGACCACCCGGTCGACATCGAGTACGTCGCGCTGGGCCTCGTCACCCGGGTCGAGGTGGAGAGCGGCGACGGCGAGTACGACACCACGCAGGAGTTCCAGCGCCAGCGCGCCACCGGGGCGTTCCGGCTGGAGAGCGGGCAGCGGCACGAGATCCCGTTCCGCTTCGAGGTGCCCTGGGAGACGCCGATCACCGAGGTCTACGGCCAGCACCTGCACGGCATGACGATGGGGCTGCGTACCGAGTTGGAGGTGGCCCGGGCGGTGGACAAGGGTGACCTCGACGCGGTTGCCGTACATCCGTTGCCGGCGCAGGAGCGCATCCTCGACGCCCTGCTCCGGCTCGGTTTCCGGTTCACCCGGGCCGATGTCGAGCGGGGCCGGATCTACGGGGTGCAGCAGACGCTCCCGTTCTACCAGGAGATCGAGTTCTACCCGGCGCCGCAGTACGCCCGCGCCATCAACCAGCTCGAACTGACCTTCGTCGGTACGCCCCAGCACCTCCAGCTCGTCCTGGAGATCGACAAGCGGGGTGGGGTCTTCTCCGAGGGCCGCGACGCGTTCGGCCGGTTCACGGTCGACTACGCCACCGCGGACCAGACCGACTGGGCCGCCCAGCTCGACGGCTGGCTGCGCCAGTCGATGCGCCAGCGCGGCCTGTTCTTCTGACCGACCCGCCCGGTTTTTCTAGCCGGCCCGCCCGGCCCGTCCCGCCCACACCGCGTGGGACGGGACGGGCGGCCGGGACCGCTCGGAGGTCGAGCCGGCTTGTCCATCGGGCCGGGACCGCTCAGAGGTCGAGCAGGATGGTGCACGGACCGACGTTCACGCTCTCGACCAGCATGTGGGCGCGGAACCGCCCCGTTTCCACCGTCGCCCCGCGCGCCCGCAGCGCCTCGGCGAACGCCGCCACCTTCGGCTCGGCCACCTCGGCCGGAGCCGCACCGCCCCAGCTCGGCCGCCGCCCCTTGCGGGCGTCGCCGTACAGGGTGAACTGGCTGACCACGAGCACCGGCGCACCGACCTCCGAGGCGGACCGCTCGCCGTCCAGGATCCGCAGCTCGTACACCTTGCGGGCCATCGTCTCGGCGGTCGCCGGGGTGTCGGTGTGGGTCACCCCGATCAGCACCAGGAGCCCGTCGGAGATCGCGCCGACCACCTCGCCGTCGACCGTGACACTGGCCCGGCTGACCGTCTGCACCACCGCGCGCACGGGCGATCAGTCCGTCTCGGGAGTGATCAGACCCCGTTCCACCAGGTGCGCGATGATCGGCCCGGCCGCCTCGGCCAGGTCGTCGGCCGCCACCTCGTGCGCGATCGCCAGCACCGCCAACTGCTCACGCAGCGGCACCCGGCCGTCCGCGCCACTGACCAGAGCCAGCACCAGCGGGTCCACCTCCTCGCTCCAGCGCAGCCCGTGCGGCATGGCGAGCACCTGACGGTCCACCGCCCAACCTTCCGGACCCATGGTCGCCTCCTGCCGGAGCTGCAACCCCTCCGCGATCCGGTAGCGGCTGGCCAGGAGCGCGTCGGTGTCGCGTACCCGGAGCCAGTCCTGGCGGTCGAACCAGGCGGCGATCTGGTCGCCCATCGGCGGCTGCACCGGCTGGCGGAGGTCCTCGACCCGGACCACCGGCTGGTCGTGCCCGCCCCGGCGGAGGTTGATCAACCCGAAGCCGACCGCCTCCACCTTCTGCGCGTCGAACCAGTCCAGCCAGGCGGCGATCCGGTGCGGGTCGGTCGCCTCGCTCGCGTCGGCCAGCCACAGGTCGACGTACGCCATCGGGTCGGCCACCTCGCGCTGGATCACCCAGGCGTCCAGCGCGGTGCCGGCGAACCACCCGGCCACCCGCTCGCCCCAGTCCTCACCGGCGATGTGCACCCAGTTGGCGAGGTACTGCATCGTGCCGCCCTCGGTCAGCAGGTCCGGCGCGGCGGCGGCCAGTTCCGCCGCGATCCCGTCACCGACCCGCCCCGAGTCGCGGTAACTGTGCGTGGTCGTGCCGGGCCCGACCACGAACGGCGGGTTGCTGACCACCAGGTCGAAGCGGCGACCCGCGACCGGGGCGGTCATGTCGCCGTGCAGCAGTTCCCACTGCTGGCCGTTGAGCGCGGCGGTGGTCGCCGCGAACCGCAGCGAGCGGGTGGAGAAGTCGGTGGCGGTCACCCGGCCGGCGTGGGTGGCCAGGTGCAGCGCCTGTACGCCGGAACCGGTGCCGAGGTCGAGCGCGGTGTCGACCGGGCGCCGGACGGTGGCGCCGACCAGCGTGGTCGACGCCCCACCGATGCCCAGCACATGGTCGGCGGCGAGCGGGCGGCCCGGCCGGGCGCTCGCCGGGACGTCGGACAGCGCCCACCAGGCGTCCCCGTACGGCTCCAGGTCGATGCCCTGACGCAGGCCACCGTCGGCGCGTTCGACCAGGCCGGCGGCGAGAGCGTCGGCCAGCGGGAGCGGGGCCAGGGCCGCCGCGACCGCCGCCTCCGGTTCGGTCTGGGCGCAGACGAACAGCCGGATCAGTGTGCCGAGCGGGTCCCGGTCCGCGGTGATCCGCAGCGCCGCCCGGAAGTCGTTGCGGGCCATCCCGCTGGTCGCCTGCGGACCCAGCCGTCCGGCGATGCCGCTCGACGTGTAACCGGCGTTGGTCAGTGCCGTGCGGAGCTGGTCGACGCCGGCCGCGGAGAGGAGCATGTCGTTTTCGTCCACCCCGCCATCCTGCCGGTTGCGCCCGAGCATGCCGGGCACAACCCCCGGTAGAAGCGGTTGGTGGGATCAGTGCAGCCGGAAGTCGGCGAAGTCGAAACCGGGCGCGACCACGCAGCTCACCAGCACCGGCTGGTCACCGGCGGGCACCGCCGCCTGCCACACCCCGCCGGGGATCAGCACCTGCGGCTGCTGGCCGGCCGACACGTCGGCGCCGAGCAGCACCTCGTCCGGAACGGTCGCCGGCGTCTCCCCGGTGCCGCCGAAGCGCAGCGTCAGCGGTCCGCCGGAGTGCCAGAACCACAGCTCGTCGGAGCGGACCAGGTGCCAGCGGGACTCCTCACCGGGGGCGAGGAGGAAGAGGATCGCGGTGGCCGCGCTGCGCGCTGCGGCGTACCCGTCGGGGTGGAAGCTGTGCGCGGACCGCCAGGTTTCGCGGAACCAGCCGCCCTCGGGGTGGCTTGCGAGGTCGAGCTGCGCGGCCAGGTCGGGCCGGTGCGGCGTGGTCACGGGTCGTTCTCCTTCCGGGTACGACTACCGTCCGCCACGACCCGATGCGGGTGCGTATCCGCTGGTGGACCGGCGGCGGACGCGCCGGTCGGGGTAGCCGCGACCGGACGAGCTGAGGTTAGCTGGCGAACACCGGACCGGGCCCTGCTGTGCCCACGGGCGTTTCCAGGGGTGAGGGGTCGTGTCGGAGATGGACGAATCGGAAGAGGAACGCATCCAGTCGCTCTACGGCCGCTGGGCGCCGCTGTCACCGGCCGAGGTGGCGACGCTGCTCGACGGGTCCGGAGTGCGCTGGTGGGTGGTCGGCGGACGCGCCGCACGGGTCGGGGCGCCAGCACGGAGACATTCCGACACCGACGTAGCCCTGCGCCGGTCCGACCTGCCCCGGCTGCGGGACCACCTCGCCGACTGGCACCTCTGGCAGGCCCACGAAGGCGGGCTGCACCCGCTGCTGCCCGGTACGGACCTCCCGGCGGATCGTGAACAGTTGTGGCTGCGCCGCAACGCGGACCACCCGTGGGTGGCGGACCTGCTGCTACAGGCGGGCGACGAAGAGTGGATCTTCAAGAAGGACAACCGGGTACGACTGCCCTGGTCGCGGGCACTGCACCGGGTGGACGGCGTACCGCACCTGCGGCCGGAGGTGGCGCTGCTGCACAAGGCCCACCTCGACCGCCCCAAGGATCGGGCGGACCTGGCCGCCGCGATGCTCGCCCCGGACGCCCGCGCCTGGCTCGGCACCACGCTCGACCTGCTCGGACACGCCGAATGGGCCCACCTCGCCCGCACCGGCGCGACGGCATCGGACAGCGACTGACCCACCCCGCCGCATCGACGGGCGTACGGCGGATCCGCCGGGATTCACCGCACCTGCCCAGGGTCGCCGGTGCCCAGCCGGCCGTGCCGCTCGTCCAGCCGAAGCCGTAACCGGCATGATGGGAGCATGAGCTTCTCGTTGCCGATCGTCCCCGAGGCGAACGCGCTGCTGGACCGGGACCCACTGGCGGTGGTGATCGGCCTGACCCTTGATCAACAAGTGACGATGGAGAAGGCGTTCACGTCTCCGCACGTACTCGTCCAGCGGCTCGGGCACGAGCCGACCGCGGCCGAGTTGGCCGACTTCGACGCCGACGAGTTGCTCGCGATCTTCGCCACCCCGCCGGCGCTGCACCGGTTCCCGAAGGCGATGGCGGCGCGGGTCCAGGAGGTGTGCCGGGTCATCGTCGACCGTTACGACGGTGACCCCGCCGCGCTGTGGCGGGACGTGTCCGACGGCGCCGACCTGTTCAAGCGGATCGTGTCGCTGCCGGGCTTCGGCAAGCAGAAGGCCCAGATCTTCGTGGCCCTGCTCGGCAAGCAGTACGGCGTACAGCCGGCCGGGTGGCGCGAGGCGGCCGGGGGCTACGGCGAGGAGGGCGCGTACCGCTCGGTGGCGGACATCGTCGACGACGAGTCGCTGGCGAAGGTGCGCGCCTACAAGAAGGAGATGAAGGCCGCGGCCAAGGTCTGAGCGCGGCTCGCCCGACGGTGGTGCGGGAGGCGCGGTGGATCAGGCGGCGGTCGGGTGGGCGAGTGCCGCCAGCGCCCGGCGTACGTCAGCCAGGGACACCGTCGCCGAGTCGTCGAGGTCGGCCAGCCCGGCCTCGATCCACTGCCGCATCAGGGTGGTGACCCCGATGCCGCGGGCGTCGGCGGCAGCACGGACCCGTTCGTACGTGTCCAGCGGCAGCCGTACGGACCGGCTGACCATCGGCACGTCCGTGTCGGGCGTCGGCAGGTCGACCGGCTGACTGTCGTCGATCAGGTCCGCGAGCCGGTCGCCGCCCTCGTGGAAGTGCTTGGTCGCGTCGTGTCGGTTCATCGTCATCGCCTCCTCATCGTCGCCATCCCCGGATCGCCTCGTCGTAGCGCTTGGACTCGCTGTCGCTGAGGTCGCGTGCGGAGAGGATGTCCCAGTCGTTGTCGTTGTGGTCGGCCTCGGCGAGCAGGATGGCCAGCCGGCGCCCGCGACGTGCGGTCGCGTACATGACCATCACGTCGTCGCCGAGGTGCCGGATGACCCGCCGCGAGCTGTGCAGGGCCTCCCAGACCTCGCCGGGGGTGACGCCGTAGACCTTCAGGTTGCCCAACGCCTCGTCGGTGAAGCTGAACCTGCTGCCCACGGCGAGAGCGTACCACGTACGTAACACGAACGAGACCAGTCCGCTTTTCGTCGGCACCGCTGACGAAGTGCGAGGATGGACCGGCATCCCCTGCGAGGAGGACCGTGGTGAAGCACCAGGCGTACCAGCCGATCCTGATCACCGACGCCTCACGGAGCCAGCAGGACCAACTGCACAGTCGCCAGGTGCGCTACGTGGTGATGATGTCGATCCGCGTCGTCTGCATCGTCGCCGGTGCCATCCTGGTCGGCGTGCAGGCACCCCTGCTCTGGCTCTGGCTGCCGCTCTGCGCCGTCGGCATGGTCCTCGTACCGTGGCTGGCGGTCCTGCTCGCCAACGACCGGCCGCCCAAGGAGGAGCACCGCTTCGGTGCCCGCCGGCGCCAGCGTCACCTGGACGACACCCCGCCCCGCAGCCTCCCCGCCGAGCGTCCCCACCCCGTGATCGACGCCGAACCCTAAAACCCAAACCTTCCGGGTACGCGAAAAGCCGGGCCCCCGTCACGGGGACCCGGCTTCCGTTTTCGCTATCCGTATTTGCTTACTTGGTCCAGACGTCCTGCACGATGTGCGCGGCCTGGTTCTCCCACTGCGCGTACGCATCCGGGAACGCCGACACCTGAACCTTCTGCGCCGCATCCGTCAACGGCATGTCCTGCCAACCATCAACCTGCTTCAGACCCTTCAGGAACATGGTCGAGGCGTAGGTCGGGTCGGTGATCTGCTCAGGCGTACCCCAACCCGAGCTGGGCCGCTGCTGGAACAGACCCAGCGAGTCGTGGTCGTTCATGTCACCCAGATGACCCAGGTTCTCCAACTTCGACTCCTGCATCGAGGTAGCAACCGCGATCACGGCACCACGCTCACCCATACCCAACTTCTTCGCCGTGTCGACAATCGCCTTGGCGTTGTCGGTCTGCTCCTTGCTCAGATCAATACTCGACTGCGCACCCTGCACACCGTGCGGGATCAGCTTGTCCATACCCGGCTTGTCAGCCGTGACCTGCGCGACCGTGGTCATCGCCGGAGCGGCATGCTCGGCCGGAGACGCGAACACGTGACCCACAGGACCCGCAACCGCACCACCAACAAACGCCAGACTGGCAACACCCAGAGCAGTCTTACGAACAAACGAAGTCTCAGTAATACCGGTGAAAGTCGTCTTCACGATGGTTCACCTTCCAATCGGGGGTACCCGACGCGCGCCTATAGGGGGAAGGCGCTGGCGCTCGGGGAAAGAAGTACGAGGCCACAGCACACACGAGGCGAGGGGGATCATGCCCCGGCGCTGCTCCGGTCGTACGCGATGTATAACCGTCCCAGGCCCGCCAGCATTCCGCGAACCCGCCCCCACCCAGAGTTGATCAAGCCCAAAAACCTCGCACACACGACACCCGACCCAAACGTCAACGCTGATGTAGAGAAAGAGGGGCTATCCACGGCCGGATAACCACTCATTCACTGAAAGAGCGCCCACGTCGGGTTTCGGGGGCGGCGTGCCCCGCGTCGGGATCAAGCCTGACCGCCCAGAGCGGGGTACGCCGCCCCCGAAACCCCACCCCGCGGGGCGCGCTTCCGAAACCCCACCCCGCAACCAAGACTCAACCCAAAGGCCGAGCCCCAACCGAAGACACCGCAAGCCCACCAACCTCGCCAGCCACCCCCAACGCCTCACCCGGACCCAACCCCCGAGTCCAAGCCCCCAGCAGACCGGCCGCGAACGCATCCCCCGCACCGGTCGGATCCACCACCCGCACCCGCCGCACCACCGACTCGACCGTCGGCCCGCCCCGCGACGCCCAGACCGCCCCGTCTCCGCCCCGTTTCACCACCACGTGCCTGACGGCCCCCGTCAACGCCTCCGCCTGGGCACGCGCCGTTTCCGGCCCGGCGAGCACCTCCGCCTCGTCCGCGTTGGCGAGAAGGAGGTCGGCGTCGCGTACCCAGTCCAGGAAGGCCGCCGCACCGACCTGCCGGAGCGGCTCGGCGGAGGCCGCGTCGACGCTGGTGGTGAGCCCGCGTTCGCGCGCTGCGGCCAGCGCGTGCCGCCCGGCGTCGCGCGAGTCGGCGTCCAACAACGTGTACGCGGACAGGTGCAGGTGTCGGGCGTCCGGTGCGCCGTCCAGGGCCGCGTCCAGGTCGGCCGGCGCCAGCCGCAGGTTGGCACCCCGTTCGCTGATCATCGTCCGTTCGCCGGCACCGGCGAGCACGATCACCGTCCCGGTCGGCGCGTCGTCGCAGTGGCGTACGGCGCAGTCGACCCCGGCGGCGGTCAGCTCCGCCACCCTCGCCCGACCGGCGTCGTCGTCGCCGACGACGGCGACCAGGGTCACCGGGTTGCCCCGGGAGGCCAGCCAGGCCGCGGTATTCGCGGCCTGGCCGCCGCCGGTGAGGCGGATGGCGGCCGGGGTGTCGGAGCCGGTCGCCAGCGGCCCGGAGAGCACCGCGAGGACGTCGGTGACGATGTCGCCGACCGCGATGATCCGCGCCGCCCCGCTCATCCGGCGGTGGTGCCGGTCCGGGCGACCGCCGCTACCGCGATCTGCCCGGCCAGGGTCGCGTTGCGCAGGATGATCCGTACGTTGACGGCCAGGCTGGCGCCGCCGGTGGAGGAGTGGAAGTGGGAGAGCAGGAACGGGGTGACGGCCTTGCCGGTGACCCCGTCGCGGGCCATCAGGGCCAGCCCGTCGGCCAGGGTCCGGTCGTGCAGGTCCGGGTCGAGCTGCTCATCGACGGGCAGCGGGTTCGCCACGATCACCCCGCCCGGCTGTATGCCGTGCTCCGCCCGCGCGGCCAGCACCGCGGCGATCTGCTCCGGTGTCTCCACCGACCAGTCCAGGGTGAAGCCGCTGTCGGTGATGAAGAAGCCGGGGAAGCGGTGGGTGCGGTAGCCGAGCACGGTGACGCCGAGCGTCTCCAGCCGTTCCAGTGTCGCGCCGACGTCGAGGATCGACTTCACCCCGGCGCAGACCACCGCGATCGGGGTCCGGGCCAGCGCGGTCAGGTCGGCCGACTCGTCGAAGGTCTGCGCAGCCTCGCGGTGCACCCCGCCCAGGCCACCGGTGGCGAAGACGCCGATTCCGGCGGCGGCGGCGACCGCGCTGGTCGCGGCGACCGTGGTGGCGCCGTCCGCGCCGGTCGCGGCGGCCACGGCCAGATCGCGTACGGAGAGTTTCGCCACTCCGTCGGTGCTGGCCAGCCGGGTGAGCTGGTTGTCGTCCAGACCGACCACCAGTTCGCCCTCGACCATGCCGATGGTGGCGGGTACGGCGCCGGTGGACCGGACCGCCTGTTCGATCTCCCGGGCGACCCGGAGGTTGTCGGGCCGGGGCAGCCCGTGCGAGACGATGGTGCTCTCCAGCGCCACGATCGGGCGCCCCTCGCGTCGGGCGTCGGCCACCTCGGCGCCGTAGCGGATGTTGAACTTGGTCACGTTGATCACCGTACGGTGCCGATCAGCCGGTGTTCCGGTGGACCCTGCGCCAGTGACCTGCCAAACTGGAAAGTTGCGGGGTCATTCTGGGAGGTAAAGCCGACGTGAGCACCGAGGTTCTCGAGCGTCCGGAACTGAAGGACGCGGACACCGGGCCGGAGATGTTTCATTATGTCCGGAAAGAGAAGATTGCTGAAAGTGCGGTCATGGGTACCTTCGTCATCGCCCTCTGCGGCGAGACGTTCCCCGTGACCAAGGCGGCCAAGCCGGGTTCACCGGTCTGCCCGCAGTGCAAGGAGATCTACGAGTCGATGCGTGACTGACCCGCCGACCCGTTCCATCGACAGCGCGTAGCATTCTGCGGTGACCACCTCGACCGCCCTGCTGCTGGCCGACCTGACCGGCGTGGCCGTATTCGCCGCGTCCGGGGCGTCGGCGGCGGTGGTGAAGCGGCTCGACCTCTTCGGCGTGGTTTTTGTCGGGTTCGTCGCCGCGTTGGGCGGCGGGATCTTCCGTGATCTGGTGATCGACGAGGTCCCGCCGCTGGCCTTCGCCGACTGGCGGTACGCGGTCACCGCCGCACTCAGCGCCGCCGCGGTCTTCTGGCTGCATCCGCAACTGGCCCGGCTGCGTACGGCGGTCCTGATCCTCGACGCGGCCGGGCTGGGTCTGTTCACCGTCACCGGCACGCTGAAGGCCCTCGCGGCCGACGTGCCGCCGGTCGGCGCGGTGCTGATCGGCATGCTCACCGCGATCGGTGGCGGTCTCGGCCGGGACCTGCTCACCGGGGAGATCCCGGTGGTGCTGCGGCGGGAGATCTACGCGGTGGCCGCCCTGGCCGGGTCGATCGTGGTGGTCGCCCTGGACCACGCCGGAGTGACCGGACCGCTGCCCCTGGTCGCGGCGGTGGTCCTCATCTTCGGCCTGCGCCTGGTGGCGCTGCGTCGGCGCTGGTCGGCACCGGTCCCGCTGGTCGTCGTACCGGGAACCGGCCACCCCGTCCCGGCCCGTCGCCAGCGGTCCCGGCGGCGCACCGGTACGTCGCACCGCACGCCCGCAACCCCTCGCGACCGCGCGGCGACCGGCACTCCGGATCCGGTCGCCCCACCCCCGCCCGTACCCGAACACCCCGCCGCACCGGACCGCATCACCCCATCGGACCAGGGGGCCGGTCCCTCGCCGGAGCGGGCCGGGTCATCGTCGTCCGAGCGCGGGGGCGAGCACCGGGGAGTGTGACCAACGGTGCGGTGGTGTCGCCTGGGGCGGCCCGGCTCCGCTGGTTATGCTGGGGCGGCCTTCGCGCGCCACCTGGGTCGCGGAGGCGTTTTCATGGTCCACCGTTACCGCTACCACCGCCGCGCCGCGGCCATCCGGTCCGCGAGCGCGCGGTCCCGGTAGCCGAAGGGGAGATTCTCGCGTGGGTGCCCGACTGCCGGCGATCGACACCTTCCCGGCGCTGCGGGACTGGCAGCGCAAGGCGCTGGTGGGATACCTGCGCCGGAGGTCCGAGGACTTCATGGCGGTGGCCACCCCCGGTGCGGGCAAGACCACCTTCGCCCTGCGGATCGCCGCCGAACTGCTCGCCGACGGGACCGTCGAGGCGGTCACCGTGGTCGCACCGACCGAGCACCTGAAGACCCAGTGGTCGCTGGCCGCCGCCCGGGTGGGGATCCAGCTCGACTCCGCGTTCCGCAACGCCGACCTGCACTCCTCCACCGACTTCCACGGTGCCGTGGTGACGTACGCGCAGGTCGGGATGGCTCCGCAGGTGCACCGCCGGCGGACGATGACCCGGCGGACCCTGGTGATCCTGGACGAGGTGCACCACGCCGGTGACTCCCGTACCTGGGGGGACGGGGTCAGGGCGGCCTTCGAGCCGGCCGTACGCCGCCTGATGCTCACCGGTACGCCGTTCCGCTCCGACGACAACCCGATCCCGTTCGTGACGTACGAGCGGGGCGGTGACGGGCTGCCCCGCTCCCGCTCCGACTCGACCTACGGGTACGCGGACGCGCTCCGCGACGGCGTGGTGCGCCCGGTGATCTTCCTCGCGTACTCGGGTGAGACGAGGTGGCGTACCAACGCGGGCGACGAGCTGGCGGCCCGGTTGGGCGACCCGATGACCCCGGACCTGATCGCGCAGGCGTGGCGTACGGTCCTGGACCCGGCCGGCGACTGGATGCCACAGGTGCTCCGGGCCGCCGACGCCCGGCTGCAGGTGCTCCGGGCGGGCGGGATGACCGACGCGGGCGGCCTGGTGATCGCCACCGACCAGCAGGCGGCTCGGGCGTACGCCCGGCTGATCGAGCGGGTCACCGGGGAGAAGGCCGTGGTGGTGCTCTCCGACGACGTGGGCTCGTCGGCCCGGATCGCCGCGTTCGCCGAGTCGGACCAGCGCTGGATGGTCGCCGTCCGGATGGTGTCCGAGGGGGTCGACATTCCCCGGCTCGCCGTCGGTGTCTACGCGACCAGCGCCTCGACCCCGCTCTACTTCGCCCAGGCGATCGGGCGGTTCGTCCGGGCCCGCCGCCCGGGGGAGACCGCATCGGTCTTCCTGCCGAGCGTGCCGCACCTGTTGGGGCTCGCCAGCGAGTTGGAGGCAGAGCGGGACCACGTGCTCGGGGAGCCCAAGAAGCGCGAGGGCTTCGAGGACGACCTGCTCGAACGGGCGCAGCGCGAGGAGAAGGCCAGCGGCGAGCTGGACAAACGGTTCGAGGTGCTCGAAGCGACCGCCCACCTCGACCAGGTGATCTTCGACGGCGCCTCGTTCGGCACCACGGCCCAGGCCGGTACGCCGGAGGAGGAGGAGTATCTGGGCCTGCCCGGCCTGCTCACCGCCGACCAGGTGTCGGTGCTGCTGAACAAGCGCCAGGCCGAGCAGTTGGCCGCCAAGCGGCGTCGGGCGGCGAACGAGCCGGTGCCGGCGCCCCGCGAGCCGACCGCGCCGCGCAGTGCGGCGGAGCGTCGGGTCACCCTGCGGCGCCAGCTCAACACCCTGGTGGCGGCCCACCACCACCGTACGAACCTGCCGCACGGGAAGATCCACGCCGAGCTGCGTCGGCTCTGTGGTGGCCCGCCGAGCGCTCAGGCCACGATCGAGCAGCTAGAGGAACGCATCGCCACGATCCAGACCCTCTGACCGGGCCGGGAACCGACCCGGCCCGGAGGCGGACCGACCGAGCCGGAGACGCCCGTGCCACCCGAGCGGGCGGTACGGGCGTCTCCGGATACGGTGCGACGCTTGTCCCGTCCGTACCGGGCAGGGCGTGCCCAGCCGGTTGCCGGACGGGGATAGATAGATGACCGGAGGTGCCCGTGAGGGGCCCCTCCGGTCATCTATATGGGGTTTCGTATCAGTTCGCCATCAGATCGGCGCCACGCCACGTGAAATCTGGGTCAGCCGCGAACCGGACCGTGATCTTCACCAGATCTTCGGCGTACTTGTTCGCGTGATGTCCACAGAACACCAGCTCACTCCCACCCGCGAGGGTGATCCGGAGCTTGCCGGCGGCGTTGCAGCGGTCGCACCGTTCATCGGCGGCTGGGGGAGCCACCGTTGCGGGCGGCGGCGTGAGGGTCGGGGTCATCGCCTTCCTCCTCGGGTCGTCACCGATGAACACTCTCTTCGGTCGTTGCTCACCTATCGTGCAACACCCTGGCGGGGTGTGGCCTTCCCAGTGTGCCCGCGGGGGACCGAGGTCACACGTGGTAGAGACAGTGTGCCGTGCACCAAGGGTGCCACGTCAACGATCACAACCGGGAAACCGGCCGATCGCTATCGGGTGTTGTACACCTGGTGATCAAAGCGACACAACTGGTTGACGTTTTGGCTCAGTCCAGATAGTCCCGCAGCACCTGGGAACGGGACGGATGGCGCAGTTTCGACATCGTCTTCGACTCGATCTGCCGGATCCGCTCCCGGGTGACCCCGTACACCTGACCGATTTCGTCCAGGGTGCGAGGCTGCCCGTCGGTGAGCCCGAAGCGCAGACGCACCACCCCGGCCTCCCGCTCGGAGAGGGTCTGGAGCACCTGCTGGAGCTGGTCCTGCAGGAGCGAGAAGGAGACCGCGTCGACCGCGACCACCGCTTCGGAGTCTTCGATGAAGTCGCCGAGCTGACTGTCGCCCTCGTCGCCGATGGTCTGGTCGAGCGAGATCGGCTCCCGCGCGTACTGCTGGATCTCCAACACCTTTTCAGGTGTGATGTCCATCTCCTTCGCCAGCTCCTCCGGGGTGGGCTCGCGGCCCAGGTCCTGGAGCAGCTCGCGCTGGATCCGGCCCAGCTTGTTGATCACTTCGACCATGTGCACCGGGATGCGGATGGTGCGGGCCTGGTCGGCCATGGCGCGGGTGATGGCCTGGCGGATCCACCAGGTGGCGTAGGTGGAGAACTTGTAGCCCTTGGTGTAGTCGAACTTCTCGACGGCCCGGATGAGGCCGAGGTTGCCCTCCTGGATCAGGTCGAGGAAGGCCATCCCACGGCCGGTGTAGCGCTTGGCCAGGGAGACCACCAGGCGGAGGTTCGCCTCCAGCAGGTGGTTCTTGGCCCGTTCGCCGTCCCGGGAGATCCAACCGAGGTCGCGCGTCATCTGGATGACGAGCTTCTCCTCGCCCTCCTCCGCCGCGCGCAGGCGCTCGGCGGCGTAGAGGCCGGCCTCGATCCGCTTGGCGAGCTCGACCTCCTGCTCGGCGTTGAGCAGCGGGACCTTGCCGATCTGCTTGAGGTACGCCCGGACCGAGTCGGCGGAGGCGGTCAGCTCGGCGTCGCGCCGAGCCTGCTTGAGCGCCTCGGACTCCTCGTCGTCCCACTCGAAGTCGTTGTCGGTGGCGGCGCTGGCCGCGTCGGACTCGGCCGCCTGGGTCAGCTCGGCCGGCTCCTCGACGACGACGTCCTCGATCTCGGCGGCGAGCTCCTCGGGATCGATCTCGCCGTCCTCGCCCGACTTCGGCTTGGTGGCGGTTTTGGTGGCCTTCACGGCCCCGGTCGCGCCCGCAGCCGCGCCGGCCGCCTTGGTGGCCCGGCCGACCCGGGCCGCGGCCTTGGCGGGCGTCTCAGCGGGTTTTCCGGCCGCACTGGCGGCGGCAGCCGCCTTGCGGGCCGGGGTGGCCTCGTCCGCGGCGGTGGCCTGCTTGGGGGCGGGCGACGCCTTCTTGGCCGTGGCCTTGGCGGTGGTGGCCCGCGAGGCGGGGGTGGCCGATCGAGCCGCGGCGACCCGGCGACGGGTGCTCGCGGAGCCGTCGACCACGACGGTCACGCCCGCGTCGGAGAGCGCCCGTAGGATCTTCTTGGCCTGGGCCGGAGTCACCTCAGCGGACTCGACCGTGCGCGCCAGCTCTGCCGACGTGAGCTGGCCGCCGGCGTTTTGCGCGTGGGCGATCAGGGTGTCGGTGAGGGAGCGTACGTCGGCGCCGGTGTGGCGGGGTTCTGTCACGAATGACCTTCCGGAGGCGATGAGCGAGCACGGCCGGGTCGGCCAGCGCAGCGCTAGGCGTCGTGCCGGACCGATGTGGTTGAGGGACCCCCGAGTCCCGGGCCGGCCGGTGTCGGCGGTCCGTGGCGCGTGGGCAGGCGTGAATTGTAACGCCGTCTGCGGGGTTCCTCCCGCGCCGCACGCCGAAACGGCGGCTGGAGGCCGCCGACTCGGAGCGCATGTGGACTTTGTAAGGATGATACTCGCGTCCGGCGCGGACGTCGCAGCCTGTGCGAGAAGGGGACGCCATGGGTAGCAGCCGGCCCACCGCCGAGGAACTGCTGGAGCTGGCGCTGGAGGTGGCCCGACGGGCCGCCGACACCGCCCGCCGGATGCGCGCCGAGGGGGTCTCCGCGGTGGCCACCAAGAGCACCGCGACCGACGTGGTCACGGCCGCCGACCGTGCGGTGGAGCGGCAGGTCGTCGCCGCCCTGCGGGAGGCGCGTCCGGCCGACGCGGTGCTCGGCGAGGAGTACGGCACCACCGCCGGCCCCGCCCCGTCCGGTCCGGGCGCCGTCCGGTGGATCCTGGACCCGATCGACGGCACCGTGAACTACCTGTACGGGCTGCCCCAGTATGCCGTCTCGCTCGCCGCCGAGGTCGACGGCGAGGTGGTGGCGGGGGTGGTGCGCAACGCCGCGACCGGGGACGAATGGACCGCCACCCTGGGCGGCGGGGCCTGGCGGGACGGCCGGAAGCTCACCGGCTCGACCGAGACCGATCTCGGCCAGGCGCTGGTCGCCACCGGCTTCGGCTACGACCCGGCCCGCCGCGCGCACCAGGCCGGGGTGCTGGCCGGACTGATCACCGGGGTACGCGACGTCCGCCGGTTCGGTGCGGCGGCACTTGACCTCTGCCTGGCCGCCGAGGGCAGCGTCGACGCGTACTACGAGAAGGGCCTCAACCACTGGGACCACGCGGCCGGCGGACTGATCGCGGCCGAGGCGGGGCTGCGGGTCGCCGGGCTGGCCGGTGCCGCACCCGGACCGGATCTGGTCATCGCCGCACCGCCGGCCCTGTTCGACCCGCTGCACGAACGGCTGGCCCGGCTCGACGCCGCCGGGGGACCGTGACCCCCGGAGCAGACCATGACCTGCCGGGTCAATCAATCCACCTGTTCGGGTAGCACCGCTCCACCCTTCGGCGGAACCGAAACCGGCCCCGCTCCCGCAGGTCGCGGGGCGGGGCCGGTGACGTTCGGTCTGCGGCGGGTCAGTTCGTCTCTTCCTTCGCCGGGCAGGTGCCCGGCTCCAGCTTGGGCGAGCCGAGCCCGGACAGGGCCTGGTTGACCTCGGTGGTGGTGGCGAGCTGGGTGTAGCTGTTCCCGATCACCACGTCCACGGTGTCGTCCTCGCGGTTGGGGTCGTACTCCGGCTCGGCCTCGTCCAGGAAGTACGCCTTCAGCAGGTGCGCGGAGGCGATCCCCTTGGGGCCGTACCGCAGAACCGCGACCCCGTCGACCGGCTCGGAATCGTTGCCCTGCTTGACGACCTGGAACTTCCGGTTCTTGAAGTCCGTCGCGACGTTCGAGGCGAGCGCGGGCGTGTCGGTCGCGTTGTAGACAGCGATCTTGACGTCCTTGGCCTCTCGCAACGCGATGTTGGCCCGCTTGAACCCGGCCGGGCAGGCGTCCTCGGCGGCGGCACCGCTCTGCGTGTCGCGGATCAGGGCGGCACCGACGAAGACCAGGGCGAGCACCGCCAGCACCCCGACGACGACAAACGCGCGCACCCGGGCAAAACTCATCTGGTTGGCTCCCGTACAGGTGTGGACCGGTGGTGCCGAGCGGCCGATGGGACCTGGCCGCCGTCGGCTACCGAGTATGCCGGTGAGGCTAGCTGTTGTCCGGCCCGGCGCGGAAACCGGCAAACCTGCCGGCGTGCCGACGCCGTTCGGACTACCGCTACCCCTATCTTCGTGTCGCCTGAGTCACATTGGGAACAACTCTGGCCGCTCGGGCGTACATGCATGCCGCGAGGGCGGTATACATGCCTCGCCCGATGGGGGGTAAGGTACCGCGCTCGCCGGGGGTGTTCTCCCGGCGGCCGTGGCCCGGGCACCGAGCCGGGGTCGGCGACCGGAAAAAAGATGACCGGCCAGCGGGAACCGAAACAGTGTCTTCCGGCGTTACAACCGGAAGCGACTATATCGATATGGGAGAGTGAAACCGATGGCCACCGACTACGACGCCCCGCGTCGCGACGAGGTCGACCTCGGCGAGGACAGCCTGGAAGAGCTGAAGGCCCGGCGCGTCGACTCACAGTCGGGCGCCGTGGACGTCGACGAGGCCGAAGTCGCCGAGAGCTTCGAGCTTCCGGGAGCCGACCTGGCCGACGAAGAGCTCACGGTGAAGGTGCTGCCGATGCAGTCGGACGAGTTCCGCTGCGCCCGCTGTTTCCTCGTACACCACCGCAGTCAACTCGCGGTGGAGCGCAACGGCGAGCTGATCTGCCGCGAGTGCGCCTGAGTTCGCCACTGTCGCCGGGGGGCGACGGAGAGGCGACGCGGCGAGGGTAGGCCGCGTTCGATTCGAGATGCGCGGGTGGCACCGACCTGCTTGACTCGATCCGACCGACTCGACGTTGGACGGATCGCCAGGGCTGGAGGTCAGCGCATGACCCGCTCCGAGCAGGCGCCGGGAACCCCTGAGGGGGTGCCGGCGCCGACTGGGGGGATCGGCCCGGTGGAGAACCCGCCGGACGCCGAGTTGGAGAGCGCCGAGGGCGACCTCGGTGCGACCATCGCCGCGTTGACCGAGGACGACCTCGGTCCGGCGCGGCGTCGCCGGCTGCTGGGCCGGCTCGTCGGCCAGGTTCGAGCCCGTGGTCTGGGCGACCTGTTCCGGCCCAGGGCGGCGATCCGCTGGATGAGCGACGTGGTCGGCGAGGTGGTGCCGCACATCCCGATCCGGGATCGGGAAACGCTCCGGCGGCACTACGACGGCCTCGACGGCGACGCGCTCGCCGAGCGGTTGATCCGTAACGCGGCCAGGGCCACCGCCGGGGTGGGTGCGGCCGGCGGTGGGGTGGCGGCGGTGGAGTGGGCGGTCGCGCCGACCCTGCTCTCCGCACCGGTGCTGCTGGCCGCCGAGACGGTCGCGGTGGTGACCATCGAGATCAAGCTGATCGGCGAGCTGCACGAGGCGTACGGGGTTCCGCTGCCGGGCAGCAGCAGCCAGCGCGCCGTCGCGATGATCCAGTCGTGGGCGAGCCGGCGCGGGGTGAACCCGTTCCTGCCGGGGATGGGTGTCGGCGCCGTACTCGGGCCGGCGGTCCGCAAGCAGCTCCGGGAGACGTTGCTGCGCCGGTTCGGGCGCAATCTGACCACCCTCGGCCCGTTCCTGACCGGTGCCGCGGTGGCCGGTTACCTCAACCGGCGGGCGACCCTCACCCTGGGCGACGCGATCCGGACCGACCTGCGCAAGCAGTTCCGGGCCATCACCGGCCCACCGGAGCAGGGGACCATCAGCGGCCCCGAGCCACGACGGCACTGGCCGGACAACGACTAACCGGCCGCCGTGGCGGTGTCGCCCGCGGTGCCGGATCGACCGGTCGTCCCGGCCAGGTCGCGGGCGGCGAGGATGGCCTCGGCGAGCTGCACCGGATGCCGGGAGCTGACCACCCAGTACGGGGTCGGGTCGGCCGGATCGTCGAGTACGACCTGCACCGCGCCCGCCACCCAGGGCCGCTGCACCACGAAGGCGAGCGGATCGGCGCCGACGCCGAGGACCTCGCGGCGCCCCTCCGCGTCCAGGGCGATGGCGTCGCTGACGTACCGGACGGGCAACCGGGCGTCGTCGACCAGCAGTTCGCCGTCGCGTACGCCGACCGTGATGCGACCCACCCACCAGAGCCCGAGCGCGGTCAACGGGAGCAGCACGACAAACGGCAACCAGGCCCGCATGCCGTCCGAGCCCATCCAGACCTCCATCGCGAGCAGCGCACCGGCTGCCGCTCCGGCGAGCCAACCCCACCAGGGCAGACGGAGGCGTTCGCGGTAACCGTCGACGCTCGGCACGGCGGCGGAAGTGAGACGAGTTGGTGCCACAGTGTGAGGGTACGGCGCGGCGTGGCGGGGTGACCCGGCAGGATAGAGACCATCGCCCGCCCCGACGGATCGGAAGAGTGACACCGTGACCCAGGCCGTGCCCGTACCCGTCCGACAGCTGGACCCGGACCTACCGCTACCGGTGTACGCCCATCCCGGTGACGCGGGCGCCGATCTGCTGGCCGCCCGGGACGTCGAGCTGGCGCCGGGGGCGCGGGCGCTGGTGCCCACCGGGATCGCGATCGCCCTGCCGGAGGGCTTCGTCGGGCTGGTCCATCCGCGTTCGGGACTGGCCGCCAGGCTGGGTGTCACGGTGCTGAACGCGCCCGGTACGGTCGACGCCGGCTACCGCGGCGAGATCTTGGTCAACCTGATCAACCACGACCGGGAGAACCCGGCCAAGATCTCTCGTGGCGACCGGATCGCGCAACTCGTGGTGCAGCGGGTGGAACACGCCCGCTTCCACCCCGTCGACGAGCTTCCCGCCACCCAGCGGGGCGAGAATGGACACGGTTCGACGGGCGGGCACGCGGGTCTGGTCCCGCCGCGCGACGCAAGCGAGCAGCAGGCAGAAAGGTCGGCACGGTGATCTTTTCCCGAGGACGCGGCGGACGGCACGCCCGTGACGAGCGGGCCGGTCGGTCCGAGGGTGCGGCGGTCGACCAGCCGACGGACGACTCGTCGGACGCCCCGGACGGCGACCGGGGTCCGTACGACATCTCCGAGGCCCCGGCCGGGGTGGAGCGACTCGACCTGGGCAGCCTGCAGATTCCCGCGGTCGCCGACGTCGAGATCCGGGTCCAGGCCGACCCGGAGGGTGTGGTCCAGCAGGTGGTGCTGTTGCACGGGGAGAACGCGTTGCAGCTCGGCGTCTTCGCCGCGCCCCGCTCCGAGGGCATTTGGGACGAGGTGCGGGCGGAGATCCGCGAGTCCCTGTCCGGTGAGGGCACGGCGGCCGAGGAGAGCGACGGCGAGTACGGGGTCGAGTTGCGGGCGCGGGTCCGTACCCCGGAGGGTTTCACGGACCTGCGGTTCGTCGGCATCGACGGGCCGCGGTGGATGGTTCGCGGGGTCTATCAGGGCAGGGTGGCGACCGACCCGACCGCCGCCGGCCCGCTCGCCGACTGCCTCTACGGCCTGGTGGTGGACCGGGGCCAGGAGGCCAAGCCGGTTCGTGAGCCATTGCCGCTGCGACTGCCCAGGGAGATCGCCGAGCGGCAGGCGGCGGAGGCCGCCGCGGCCGGCACCGCGCCGGGTGGGGAGTCCGTGATCAGGGCGGACGGCGGTGGCCCGGACGGGGGCGGCCCGACACCCGCGCCGAGGGTCAACGGGAGCGCTCCCGACCAGCAGCAGCCCCGCCGGGGCAAGCCCTCGCCGAGGCCGCGCGGGTCGGCCTGATCGGAGATCCGCCGGTCCGCGCCGATCCGGCCCACCGGCGTACGCTGGCAGTGCGGTCCCCGCCGGGACCGGCTGGAACTGGCCGCGGCCGGATGATCCGGGGCGGCTCGAGGAGGGTGGCACGAGGTCATGGCGACCGACGAGGGTCGGGGGTCGCTGCGCAACCTCCTGCAGCGGCTGACCGCGAGCGAGGCCGAGATCGAGGCGCAGGAACTGCGTCGCGAGAGCGCGCAGTGTGGTGGCACGCCGGCCGGGCTGTGCCGGCGGGGCGAGCTGGTGTCGATCTCCGGTCGGCTCCGCACCGTGGTCTACACACCCCGGACGAACCTGCCCACGCTGGAGGCCGACCTCTACGACGGCACCGACGTGGTGACACTGGTCTGGCTGGGGCGCAGGCACATCATCGGGATCGAGCCGGGACGGCAATTGACCGTTCGCGGTCGCGTGGCGATTCGCGATGACCGTAAAGTCATCTACAACCCGTACTACGAGTTGGAACTGCCCCGTTGAGTACGAGGCCGGGCAGCCGCCGCCCCGAACGGAAGACGTGCAGATGACGACTGGACCACAGCCGGCCGCCAGGGTCGACACCGACCCGGCGGACGAGGCACCGCTACCGAGCATGGCCGAGCAGGTCGCCGAGCAGCTCGGCGGCTGGCGGGGGATGGTCGAGTCGAGCGTCCCGGTGCTCGTCTTCGTACTGGTCAACGTGCTCGCCGAGCTGCGCCCGGCGCTGATCGCCTCGCTGGCCGTGGCGATCGCGATCGCGGTGCTCCGGCTGGCACAGAAGCGGCCGATCCGGCACGCGGTCAACGGTTTGTTCGGCATCGCCGTCGGGGCGTTCATCGCCTTCCGCAGCGGTGACTCGAAGGACTTCTACCTGCCCGGCATCCTCTACGGCATCGCGTACGGGCTGGCGCTGCTCGCCTCGGCCGCGATCCGGCAGCCGCTGGTCGGCTGGATCTGGTCGGTGCTGGTGGCCAAGGGGAAGTCCGAGTGGCGCCAGGACGCCCGGCTGGTGCGTACCTTCACCTGGCTCACCGTGCTCTGGGGTGTGGTCTGGTTGGCGAAGGTCGGCGTCCAGGCGGCGCTCTACCTCGCCGACCAGGACACCGCGCTGGGCATCGCCCGGCTGGCCCTGGGTTACCCGCCGTACCTGCTGTTGCTGGCGATCACGGTCTGGACGGTGCGCCGGGTGACCCGGGACGCATCCCCGGCCGGGTCGGCCACCGCGGTCAGCCCGAGCTGACCGCGGCCCGCCTTCCGGTCAGCTCTCGCCCCGGGTCCGTTCGACGCTGTCCGCGCCGAGCATGACGGCCCGGACGGCGTCCTCCACCTCGGCCGTGCATACGAAGATCAGCTCGTCGCCCGCCTCGAGCGGGTCGTCCGGGCTCGGCACCAGCACCCGCCGGCCGCGCAGGATCGCCACCAGGGCGGAGTCCCGGGGCAGCGGTACGGCGTGGATTGGGTGCCCGACGTAGGGCGCGGTACGCGGCAGGGTGATCTCGACCAGGTTCGCCTCGCCCTGGCGGAAGGTCATCAGCCGGACCAGGTCACCGACCGTCACCGCCTCCTCGACCAGCGCGGCCATCACCCGGGGCTTGCTCACCGCGACGTCGACGCCCCACTGGTCGGTGAAGAGCCACTCGTTCTCCGCCCGGTTCACCCGGGCGACCACCCGGGCCACGGCGAACTCGGTCTTCGCCAGCAGGGAGACCACCAGGTTGACCTTGTCGTCGCCGGTCGCCGCGACGACCACGTCGCAGCTCGCCAGGTCCGCCTCCTCGAGGCTGGCCAGCTCGCACGCGTCCGCGAGCACCCACTCGGCGTCCGGAACCCGTTCCGGGCGCAGCATCCTCGGCTGCCGTTCCACCAGCATCACCTGGTGGCCGTTGTCGATCAGCTCCTGGGCGATGGACCGGCCCACGTTGCCCGCGCCAGCAATGGCGACCCGCATGTCACTGTCCCCCTTCGGGCGGTGCGCCGGCCGCCGTGGTGACCCCGCCGGCCATGTCGTCGGTGACCAGCATGAAGAGCTGGTCACCCTCCTGCAGAACGCTGGACGCGGTGGGCAGCGTTCCGATACCGAACCGCATGACGTACGCGGCGCGGGCGCCGGTCGCCTGCTCGATCGCCTTGATCGGGCGGCCGACCCAGTCCTTGTGTACCGGCACCTCGATGATCGAAACGGTGC
Organism: Micromonospora sp. NPDC004704; assembly: GCF_053601675.1. NCBI lineage: Bacteria > Bacillati > Actinomycetota > Actinomycetes > Micromonosporales > Micromonosporaceae > Micromonospora > Micromonospora sp. NPDC004704. Next base: position 22,818 of record NZ_JBSGCD010000020.1, read on the forward strand.
TGGTGGGGTCGCGGAAGATCTCCACGTTCCCCTCGGGCACCAGGTGACGGATCATCCGGTCGGCGGTCCACCGGACGGTGGCGACGGTGGGGATGCCGAGCCGCTCGTAGACCTGGGCCCGCTTCTGGTCGTAGATCCGCGCGGCCACCCGGGTCACCCCGAACGTCTCCCGGGCCAACCTGGCCGAGATGATGTTGGAGTTGTCACCGCTGGACACGGCGGCGAAGGCGTCCGCCCGTTCGATGCCGGCCTGGCGCAGGACCTCGCCGTCGAACCCGATCCCGGTGACCGTGATCCCACCGAAGTCGGGACCGAGCCGGCGGAAACTGTCCGAGTTCTGGTCGATCACGGCCACCGAATGACCGCGGGACTCCAGACTGTGGGCAAGCGTCGAGCCGACCCGCCCACACCCCATGATCACGATGTGCACGGTGCTTCCTCCTGGCGTGAACCGTGTGTGCTCCACCCGGCGGCCGGGGGACTGCAAAGAGCGTGCCATGCCGGGGGCAGCTCACGCCGCCCGACCGTACCGGTTCCCGGCCGGGGACGGTTGATCAGCCACCGGATGTCGATGGGCTGGTCCCGGTCGTACTCTTACCGGTTGTGGCCAGTCCCACCTCTCTGATGAAGCGGCTGCTGCTCGGTCGACCGTTCCGGTCCGACAAGCTGCAGCACACCCTCCTACCCAAGCGCATCGCACTGCCCGTCTTCGCCTCCGACGCGCTCTCGAGCGTGGCGTACGCGCCGGACGAGATCCTGCTTACTCTGTCGATCGCCGGCGCCTCGGCGTTCGTCTTCTCGCCGTGGGTGGCGCTGGCCGTTGTTGTGGTCATGCTCACCGTGGTGGCGAGTTACCGGCAGAATGTGCACGCCTATCCGTCGGGTGGGGGCGACTACGAGGTGGCCACGGTCAACCTGGGCCCGAAGTTCGGGGTGGGGGTGGCCAGCGCGCTGCTGGTCGACTACGTCCTGACCGTCGCGGTGTCGGTTTCCTCCGGGGTGGCCAACCTGGGCTCGGTGGTCCCGTTCGTGGCCACCCACAAGGTCGGCGTCGCGGTGGCGGCGGTGGTGATCCTGACCGCGATCAACCTGCGCGGGCTGCGGGAGTCGGGGACCGCCTTCGCGATCCCGACCTACGGCTTCATGATCGTGATCCTCGGGATGGTGCTCACCGGCCTGGTCCGGATCTTCGTGCTCGGTGACGACCTGCAGGCGCCCAGCGCCGGGTTGCAGATCCAGGCCGAACACAGCGTGACCGGATTCGCCCTGGTCTTCCTGCTGCTGCGTACGTTCTCCTCGGGTGCCGCGGCGCTGACCGGGGTGGAGGCGATCTCCAACGGCGTACCGGCGTTCAAGCCGCCGAAGAGCAAGAACGCGGCGTCCACGCTGCTGCTGCTCGGGGTCGTCGCGATCACCATGCTGGTCGGCATCGTCTGGCTGGCCCACCTGACCCACCTGCAGTTCGTCGAGGACCCGGCCCGGCAGATCATCGGCGGGCCCGAGGGGTACGTGCAGAAGACGGTCACCACCCAGCTCGGCGAGACGGTCTTCGGCAGCGGTTCGTTCCTGCTCTACATCGTCGCCGGGGTGACCGCGCTGATCCTGTTCCTGGCCGCCAACACCGCCTTCAACGGGTTCCCGGTGCTCGGCTCGATCCTGGCCCAGGACCGGTACCTGCCCCGGCAACTGCACACCCGGGGCGACCGGCTGGCCTTCTCCAACGGCATCGTCTTCCTCTCCATCGCCGCGATCGTGCTGATCGTCGGGTTCCAGGCCGAGATCACCCGGCTGATCCAGCTCTACATCGTCGGCGTCTTCGTCTCCTTCACCCTGTCCCAGGCCGGCATGATCAGGCACTGGAACCGGCTCCTGCGGGTGGAGCGGGATCCGGAACGGCGTCGGAAGATGATGCGGTCCCGGGGGATCAACGGCTTCGGGATGGGGCTGACCGGCGTCGTACTGGTGATCGTGCTGATCACCAAGTTCCTGCTCGGCGCCTGGATCGCGATCGCCGCGATGGCCGTGATCTACCTGCTGATGCTGGGCATCCGCAAGCACTACGACACCGTCGCGGCCGAGCTGACCCCGGCCGAGGGCCGGCCCATGCTGCCCGCCCGCAACCACGCCATCGTGCTGGTCAGCAAGGTGCACCAACCCACCCTGCGGGCGGTCGCGTACGCTCAGGCGACCCGACCGGACACGCTGACCGCGGTCACGGTCAACGTCGACGAGAAGGACACCCGAGCGATCCAGGCCGAGTGGGAGCGCCGCGAGGTGCCGGTGCCGCTGACCGTGATCGACTCGCCGTACCGGGAGATCACCCGGCCGATCCTCGACTTCGTCGCCTCGGTGCGCCGCGACGCACCGCGCGACGTGGTCACCGTCTTCATTCCCGAGTACGTCGTCGGCCGATGGTGGGAGAACCTGTTGCACAACCAGAGCGCGTTGCGGCTCAAGGGCCGCCTGCTCTACGAGCCCGGCGTGATGGTGACCAGCGTGCCCTGGCAGTTGGCCTCGTCGGCGACCAAGGACCTGGACCGTTACGACGCCACGCTCAGCCGTGGGCCCGCCCGTGGCCCGCGCGGCGCCAGCATGGGCGGTGGCGGCACCGGAGCCGGCCTGCTCACCCCGGCCCCGCCACAGCCACCCCCGGCCGCCCCGACGCAGACCGACCCCGACCCGACGGCGCGGCCCCGATGAGCCGGGCCGAGGCGCCGACGGGCGTACGGACCGAGCAGACCGAGCCGACCCCGGCCGACACCCCGCCGGGCGGGACCCGGCCGGAGGCGGGATCGGGTCCGGGTGAGGCCGAGCTGGTCGAGCTGACCATCGACGCGGTCGCCCCCGGTGGGCACTGTGTGGCCCGGCTCGACGGGCAGATCGTCTTCGTCCGGCACGCGCTCCCCGGCGAGCGGGTGATCGCCGAGATCACCGAGGTGAACCGGGGGTACCTGCGGGCCGACGCGGTGACCGTCCTGGAACCGTCGGCGCAGCGGGTCACCCCGCCGTGCCCGTACGCCGGTCCGAACCTCTGCGGCGGCTGCGACCTGCAACACGTCGCGCCGAGCGCGCAGCTCGACTGGAAGGCCGACGTCGTACGCGAGCAGTTGCGCCGGCTCGGCCGACTCACCCCGGAGGAGGTCGACAGCCTCGGGGTACGGATCGAACCGCTGCCCGGAGGTCCGCTCGGCTGGCGCTCCCGGGTCCGGTACGCGGTCGACGCCGCCGGCCGGGCCGGTCTGCTCAAGCACCGCTCGCACGAGGTGGTCCCGGTGGACCGGTGCCTGATCGCGCACCCGGCGATCCAGTCACTGCCGGTGCTCTCGGCCGACGGACAGCGGTGGCCCACCGCCGAGGCGGTGGAGACGGTCGCCTCCACCGGTGGTGACGTCGCCGTCCAGCTCGTCGTGGACGGCACCCCGGTCACCGAGCGGGGTCCGGAGAAGGTCCGGGAGCTGGCCGCCGGACGGGAGTGGCAACTGCCGCCGGACGCGTTCTGGCAGGTCCATCCGGCTGCCGCGAAGACACTGGTCGGTGCGGTACTGGAGTTGCTGGAGCCGCGTACCGGGGAACGGGCCTGGGACCTCTACGGCGGGGCGGGACTGTTCGCCGCCGCGCTGGCCGACCGGGTCGGTCCGACCGGGCGGGTGACCATGGTCGAGGCGGCGCCGTCGGGGGTCGAGGCGGCCCGGGAGAACCTGGGTGACCTCGGTCAGGTCGAGGTGGTGTCGGCGAAGGTGGAGACCGCACTGGCCCGCCGCCGGATCACCGGACCGGTGGACCTGGTGGTGCTGGATCCGCCGCGTACCGGCGCCGGCGCGGACGTGGTCCGGGCGCTGACCGGCACCGGAGCGCGGGCGATCGCGTACGTGGCCTGCGACCCGGCCGCCTTCGCCCGCGACGTACGGGTCTTCGCCGAGGCGGGGTGGCGGCTGGTCGCGTTGCGCGGGTACGACATGTTCCCGATGACGCAGCACGTCGAGTGTGTGGGGCTGTTCACCCCGGCTGCATAACGCTGGTCACGGTGGGTCAGAGCAGGCCGTGCGCCAGAGCGCGTCGTGTGGCGGCGGCCTGCCGGTCCGGCCGGCCCTGGGTCCGGTCCTTCAGACGGATCCAGAGGATGATCAGCAGGAGTAGGGGGAGGAAAGGAAGGCCGATCAGGAGGACGACGAGCAGGCCCAGGAGCTGGCCGGTGGCGTACCCCCCGGATTTCTGGGGGTGTCGGACGTCCCTGCCCGATCGGTTGCGATGGGTACCACGAGGCAACATACGGAACACCTCAAGACGAGGAGGTTGTTACCGCCATATTAACGTCGCCACCCCTCGGAGCACCCGGTTCGTTACCGTCCGGAGTTGTCGATGATCCGCCAGAATCGGTTGCCTGATCGGCGTACGAGCTGAGCCGGATGTCAGCAGGCCCGCCCCTCGGACGAATAACGACGCACGATTCCGGCCCGGGCTGCACTCGCCCCCGGGGCCGATAGACTCTCCGGTCATGAGAGTTGAAGAGGGTGCGGCCAACCCGGGCCGGCTGCTGGCTACCGTCCGCGGCCCCCAGGACGTCAAGCGGATGTCGGCCGAGGAACTCGACCTGCTCGCCGCCGAGATCCGGGACTTCCTGGTCGCCAAGGTGTCCCGCACCGGTGGCCATCTCGGCCCCAACCTCGGTGTGGTCGAGCTGACCCTCGCCATGCACCGGGTCTTCGACTCGCCCCGCGACCGGTTCCTGTTCGACACCGGACACCAGGCGTACGTGCACAAGATGGTGACCGGGCGGCAGGACGGGTTCGACAAGCTCCGCCAGCGCGGTGGGCTCTCCGGCTACCCGAGCCAGGCCGAGAGCGAGCACGACCTGATCGAGAACTCGCACGCCTCGACCGCACTCTCCTACGCGGACGGGCTGGCCAAGGCCTACGCCCTGCGCGGTGAACGCCGCGACGTGGTCGCGGTGGTCGGCGACGGCGCGCTCACCGGGGGCATGTGCTGGGAGGCGCTGAACAACATCGCCGCCGCCCGCAACCCACTGGTCATCGTGGTCAACGACAACGGCCGGTCGTACGCGCCCACCATCGGCGGCCTGGCCGACCACCTCTCCACGCTGCGGCTCAACCCCGGCTACGAGCGGGTGCTCGACGTGGTGAAGGACGCCCTCGGCTCGACGCCCCTGGTCGGCCGTCCAATGTACGAGGTGCTGCACGCGGTCAAGAAGGGCATCAAGGACGCGGTCACGCCGCAGGCGATGTTCGAGGACCTCGGCATCAAGTACATCGGCCCGGTCGACGGGCACGACGTGGCCGCGGTCGAGTCGGCCCTGCGCCGGGCCCGGGGCTTCGGCGGGCCGGTCATCGTCCACGCGGTCACCCGCAAGGGCTACGGCTACCGGCCGGCCGAAGAGGACGAGGCCGACTGCTTCCACAGCCCGAGCACCTTCGACGTGGCGACCGGCAAGGCGCTCGCCGCGCCGTCGGTGAAGTGGACCCACGTCTTCGCCGACGAGCTGGTCGCGATCGCCGACGAGCGGCCGGACATCGTCGGCATCACCGCCGCCATGGCCGAGCCGACCGGGATCGCCTCGCTGGCCCGGAAGTACCCCGAGCGGGTGTACGACGTGGGCATCGCCGAGCAGCACGCGGCCACCTCGGCGGCCGGGCTCGCGTTCGGTGGCCTGCACCCGGTGGTAGCGGTCTACGCGACCTTCCTCAACCGGGCCTTCGACCAGGTCCTGCTCGACGTGGCCATGCACAAGCTGCCGATCACCTTCGTGCTGGACCGGGCCGGCATCACCGGACCGGACGGGCCGAGCCACTACGGCATCTGGGACATGTCCGTCTTCGGGGTGGTGCCCGGCCTGCGGATCGCCGCCCCCCGCGACGCCGCCACGCTCCGCGCGGAGCTGCGCGAGGCGGTCGCCGTGGACGACGGCCCGACCATCGTGCGCTTCCCGACCGGTTCGATCGCCAAGGACCTGCCGGCGGTTCGCCGGGTCGGCACGGTGGACGTACTCGCCGAGTCGGCGCGCAAGGACGTCCTGCTGGTCGCCGTGGGCTCGTTCGCACAGCTCGGCCTCGATGTGGCGGCCCGGGTGGCCGAGCAGGGCTACGGGGTCACCGTGGTCGACCCGCGCTGGGTCCGCCCGATCCCCGAGGACCTGGTCACGCTCGCCGGTTCGCACCGGCTGGTGGTGACCGTCGAGGACGGCGTACGCGCCGGTGGTGTCGGTGACGCGCTGGCCAAGGCGATGCGCGACGCGGACCTGCTGGTGCCGCTGCGCGACCTCGGTGTGCCGTCGGTGTTCCAGCCGCACGGCACCCGGGCGCAGATCCTCGCCGACCTGGGCCTGACCGCCCAGGACGTGGCCCGTGACGTCACCGGCTGGGTGTCCCGCCTCGACGCGCCGATCGAGCCGGTCGAGGTTCGGATTCCCGCCGGAAACGGGGACCGCCCGGCCACCGGGGAACGGGCCAAGGGCCGCAACGGCCGGGCCTGACCCGCGAACGACTCCACCGCCGGTGGGGATGACCGGTCACCGGTTGTCCCCACCGGCGGTTCGTGTCTCTGCGCTGGTGCCGCGTGCTGCCGACCGACCGCCCTCGTACCCGATTGCCGGGACGCCGAGTGTCTACCGGCCGCCCATCTGGCGCTGGTAGGACTTGTCCGCGGTGGTGAGGGTGAACGTCACCCGGGTGGCCGGTTTCTCGACCACGGCCAGGCCGGGCCGGTCCACCAGGCGGGTCACGCCCGCCGGTATGGCCAGGTTGGTCTCCGAGTTGGCCCGCCAGACCAGGACCACCAGGTTCCGGTCCGGGGTGGGCAGCTCGTACGCCTGCAACGGGTTCACCCGGTCCGCCTCGGAGGCCACCGGTGCCCCCTGGGCCGGCCGCAGGACGACCGCGTTCATCATGCCCGCGTCGGTGTGCCAGGAGAGCTGGTCGAGTCGGCCGGCTTTCTCCGAACCGAACCGGACCTGCCCGAGCGGCTTCGTGGCGACCCGGTCGGCCGGCCAGGACGTCGGCACCGAGCCGAGGTGGACCCGGTCGTGGATCTGGCGCGGAACACTGCCGAACGGACCCGTCAAAGTGGCCAGCGAACAGGTGTCCAGCCCTTCCAGGGCACTCAACCCGGACCCGGACTCGTCGACCACCAGCGGGTAACGCGGCCCGGCGATCCCGGTGCCGAGGTCGATCAGCCGGTCGTTCGCCTTGCCCTGCGGCAGCGACTCGGTGCTGCGCAGCCGGGCGGTGATCGGCACCGCACCGCAGCGCGGTACGGCCACCGGTGCGCTGACCCCGTCGGTCACCGTCAACGGCTTGCCGTCCGGGCCGAGCAGCCGCTCCACCCGGGTCGAGGTCAGGTACCGGCGCCCCTCCGGCACCACGACCGGCAGCACGTCGGAGTAGATCAGGTAGCCCGGGTCGGAGTAGTCGACGGCGTTGGTGACCTCGAACTCGGCGCCCCGCCCGGTGAGCTGGAGCAGCCAGGAGGCGGCGTCGCCCGGCACGTCCGCGGCGACCAGGGCCACCGGCGGGCCGCCGTCGAGCTGCCCGAGCCAGAGGATGCCGGACGAGGAGACGTGCACCCGGTCGTCGACCGGGGAACGCCAGTCCGTCACCGCCCGGGTGACCGCGGCCGTCGCCTGTGGATCGCCGGTCAGCCCGCCCCGGGCCGGCCAGACCTCCAGCGAGCCGTCGCGGGAGTCGGCACCGACGCGGAGCGGATCGGACGGCTCCACCGTGCTCGGGCCGCAACCGGTGATGAGCAGTGCCGATGCCAGCACCGTGGCCAACACGCCGCCACGACGGACCGAACCCACCTGAAAGCCCCCGATCCCGTTGGCGTGCGGAAGCCACATCCTACGAGATCTCGGGCGGGGCTCGGGCGTCACCTGGCAAAGCCGTCCCAGCTTTTGGCGGCCCACGCGTGCCGTCCGGATCTCGTTGCGCAATCCCGTACGTGCCGTCCGATACGTCCGTGACGCTCCGGTAGACTCCGCCGACTGTGACGCTTGCCGAGCCACGTCTCGAAACCACACCGGATCCGGAGGCACCCGGGTCCGGTGGGCCCGCTGCCATTGACCCGACCGGTGAGCAGGGCCCGGTTTCCGTCGATGCGGACGGTGGAGCCGTCGAGGCGGACGGCACCACCGCCGGTACGACACCGACGCCACCGCCCTCCGGTTCGGACCGGGGCACCGCGGACCGCTCCGGCAACCCGGGTACGCCCGTGCGCCGCTGGCCGACCCGCCGCCGTGACCTGCTGGTCTTCGGCGCGTTCCTGCTCGCCGCGTTCTGGGTGACCAGCCAGATCTGGCTCGATCCGGCCGGTAGGGTGGCGTCGCTCTACAGCAGCGACCCGGCCCAGGTGCAGTTCTTCCTGGCCCACTCCGTACGGGTGGTGTTGCACGGCGAATACCCGTTCTTCACCGACCGGCTGAACTATCCTGACGGGGTCAACCTGATGGCGAACACCGCCATCCTCGGGCTGGGCATTCCGATGATCCCGGTGACACTGCTGTTCGGGCCGGCGGTGTCCTTCGTGGTCCTGGTGACGCTCGGCCTCGCCGGCACCGCCTCGGCCTGGTACTTCGTCCTGTCGCGGTACGTCGTCCGCAACCCGATCGCGGCGATCGTCGGCGGCTGGTTCTGCGGGTTCTCCCCGGCGCTGCTGTCACACGCCAGTTGGCACCCGAACATCATCTCCCAGTTCCTGCTGCCGTTCATCGTCTGGCGGGTCATCCTGCTCACCCGCTCCACCCGGGTCGTACGCGACGGCATCATCCTCGCGCTGCTGGTCAGCTACCAGGCGTTCATCAACGAGGAGATCCTGCTCTTCACCGCCCTGGCCTGCGGCGTCTTCCTGGCCGCCGTGGTGGCGCAGCAGCCCGGCCGGTTCCGTACCGCCTGGCGACCGCTGGCCGGTGGGCTGGCGGTCTGCGCGGTGCTCGCGGTCGCCCTGCTGGCGTACCCGCTCTACGTGCAGTTCGCCGGGCGGCAGGCGTACCACGGGCTCAGCGACGCGGTCCGCGACTACGGCAACGACCTGGCCGCGTTCGTCAGCCCCGGTTCGCCGACCCTCGGTGGCAACGAGCGGGCCAACGCCAACCTGGCACCGAACTACTCGGAGGAGAACGCGTTCTTCGGCTGGGGCCTGGCCCTGCTCACCGTGGGCATCGTGATCTGGCTGCGGCGCGAGGTGATCGTACGGGCGCTCGCCTTCACCGGGCTGCTCTTCGCCATCCTGTCGCTGGGTGAGCGGGTCTCCTACTGGAACCGGGACCTGTTCTGGGGTCCGTGGGAGTGGCTGGTCAAGCTGCCGCTGCTCGACGCGGTGGTGCCGACCCGGTTCGGTCTGATCACGACCGTGGTGATCGGCATCCTGCTCGCCCTGGCCGTCGACCGGGCCTGGTCCCTGGAGAGCGTCGACCGCCGGATCCGCCGGGTCGGTGTGGTCACCGCGCTGGCCGTCGTCCTGCTCCCGCTCATCCCGCTGCCGCTGAAGATGACCTCCCGACCGGCCGTACCGCACTTCATCTCGTCCGGGCACTGGCGGCAGTTCGTCGGCCCGGACCAGTCCCTGGTGCCGGTACCGGTGCCGGCGATGGGACACACCAACGGGATGCGCTGGGCCGCCTCGACCAACCTCGACTTCAAGATTCCCGGGGGTTACTTCCTGGCCCCGCGCAACGGGAACACCGGCGATCCGGGTCGCTTCGGTGGCCGGCCGAGCGGGGTCAGCGAACTGCTGGACCAGGTTTCGACCACCGGCCGGGTGCTCACCCTGACCGACCGCGAGCGGCGCCGCTCGATGGACGAACTCCGGCACTGGCAGGCGGCGATCCTGGTGCTCCCGGTCCGGGAGAAGAACGCCGAACCGCTGCGCCGGACCGTGGAGCAGATCGTCGGCCCCGGCCGGCGGGTGGACGACGTCTGGTTGTGGGACATCCGTACCCTGACCGCCCCGAGTAGCTGATGCGGCGGACCGGAGCCGGCCGGGCCGGCGGCGGAACACCGGTACCGGTCGGATGAATCCGACCGGGGGAGCGGAACCGGCCCGGACCGCGGTGGTCACCGCGGGTGCGGACACCTCTCCCGGTACGCCGGACGGCAGCACCCCACCGGCCGGCTCGCCCCCGTCGGCGGTACGGCGTCTGCGTACCCGGATCGTCGCCGGGTGGCGCGGCCGTCCGTGGCTGGTCGACCTGGCGGTGGTGGCGGGATACCTGCTCGCCGGCGGTTACCTCACCGCCCGGCTCTGGCTGCACCCGGACCACAACACCCGGGCCGGCAACGACCAGGTGCTCTTCGAGTGGATGCTGGCCCGCGCCGCGCACGCGGTGACCCACCTGGAGAACCCGCTGCACAGCACCGCGCTCAACGCCCCCGACGGGGTCAACCTGATGGCCAACACGTCGGTGCTCGGCCTGGGCGTCCCACTCACCCCGGTGACCCTGCTGCTCGGGTCGCACACCGCGTTCCTGCTGGCCATCGTCGGCTCGCTGGCCGGCACCGCCGCCGCCTGGTACCTCTTCCTGTCCCGCCGGCTGGTCCGGTCCCGGTTCGCCGCCGCCGTCGGCGGGCTGCTCTGCGGGTTCGCCCCCGGCATGGTCTCCCAGGCCACCGGCCACCTGCACATGATCTCGCAGTTCCTGGTCCCGGCGATCCTCGCGGTGGTGTTCGCCCCGGCGACCGACCGGGCGCTCCGGCGCGGTGTGCTGCTCGGGCTCCTCGTCGCCTACCAGGTGTTCCTCGGCGAGGAGGTGCTCGTTTTCCTGGTCCTGGCCTGCGGCCTGTTCACGGTCGCGTACGCGGCGGCGAGCCCGGCCACCGTACGCCGGATCGGCCGGGCCTTCCTCGGCCGGCTCGGGATCGGTGCGCTGGTCGCGGCGGTGCTGCTGGCGTACCCGCTCTGGTTCCAGTTCCTCGGTCCGGGCCACTACCAGGGGCTGCCCTTCGACCCCGGCGGGTACGCCCTCGACATCAACTCGTTCACCGCGTCCGCCCGCCAGTCGCTGACCGGGCACGACTCCGTACCGGGGCTGCTGTCGCCGAACCCGACCGAGGAGAACTCGTTCTTCGGGCTGCCGCTGCTCGTCCTCTGTGCCGTGGTGGTGGTCTGGCTGTGGCGCCGGCCGCTGGTGAAGGCGCTCGCGGTCGGGGTGGTGGTCTTCGCCGTACTGTCGCTGGGTGACGAGATCCGGCTGGACGGCCGGCCGACCGGGCTGACCGGGCCGTACCGGCTGCTCGCCGAGCTGCCGCTGATCGACCTGGCGGTGCCGGCCCGGTTCCCGCTGATCTGCCTGCCGATGCTGGCGGTCCTGCTCGCGTTGGCCACCGACGAGGTCTTCCGCCGGGGTCCGGCCGCCCGGACCGGGGGGCTCCCGGTCCGGTTGATCTGGGCCGGGGCGCTGCTCGCCGTGGCGCTGCCGGTGGCGCCGCTCCCGCTGCGTACGGTGCCGACCTGGCCGGTGCCGGAGTTCGTGGCCACCGGCGAGTGGCGGTCCTACGTCCCGCCGGGGCGCACCATCGTGCCGGTGCCACCGACCCGGGGCGGTGAGGCGACCGCCGGCATGTACTGGTCGGCCCGGACCGGATTGGCGTTCACCGCGCCGGGCGGCTACTTCATCGGGCCGATGAGCCCCGACGACCGGCGGGCCCGGTGGGGTGCGCCGGACCGGCCGACCGCGGTGCTGCTCGACCGGGTCGCGTTCACCGGCGAGGTGCCCCCGATCGGCGACGAGCAGCGGCGGCAGGCGATCGAGGACCTGCGGTACTGGCGGGCCGCCGTGGTGGTTCAGGGCGGCCTGCACCGGGGCGGCCCGGTCAAGGAGACCGTGGACCTGCTGCTGGGACCGGGCCGGATGATCTCCGGGGCCTGGGTCTGGGACGTCCGCGCCCAGGTTCCGTAGCCGGCCCGGTCCGGCGGGTCAGCCGACCAGGGCGCGTACGTCCCAGAGCCAGACGTCGTCGACCCGCTGGGGTGGCCCGATCAGTGCGGTCATCAGGCCGCGCAGCGCGTCCACCTTCGGGTGGTCGCCGAGCACCACCACCGAGGCACGCCAGAACCGCAGGTCCTCGACGGCACGGGCCCGCTGCTCCGGGGTGATGTCGGGGACCTGGCCGGTGTCGATCGTGACGTACATCAGCATGGCGGTGGGGAGGGTGGTGGCGCCGAACACGCCCTGCCCCTCCGCGTTCGGGCCGATGAAGTAGCCGCCCGGCACGGGGAACTCGTGCTCGGTCAGCGCGCTCCACCGCAGCGTCGACAGGCCGTGCACGTTGCTGGGCACGGGCACCGGCACCAGGGTGCGTCCGGCCGGCACGTACGGCTTCCACTCGTCACTGGTGATGAAGTGCGGCGGCGGGTCGATGTGCATCGCGGGCAGGGGCTTGGGCACCAGCGGCAGCAGCGCGAGCGCGATCGCGGCGTACGCCAGGATCCTGACCCTGCGCCGCTGCGGCCCGTCGCCGGCGGCGGTGGTCGCGACCGCGTCCCAGGCCAGCGCGATCAGCACCCCCACCACGGCGGCGACGACCAGGCTCAGCCGGGTCGGCATCATCATCTCGACCAGCGGAAGGTCGTCCGGGATGAAGCTCCACGGGCCCCGGACCTCGGTCTCGACCCCACCGACCCGGACGAACGGCCCGATCGAGGCGACGCCGAAGACCAGGGCGAGTACGGCGGCCGTCCGCGCCGCCAGCGAGGTGCGCCAGAGCAGCACGATCACCAGGAGGGCGAGACCGACGAGCGGCCAGCCGAACCAGGTGTTCTGCTCGGTCATGCCGATGGTCTTCTCCACCGCCTCGGAGCCGGCGATGGTGTCCCGGGAGTAGGTGACGAACGCGGACAGGTCCTCGCCCCAATTGTGGAAGATCCCGCCCTGCAGCCCCCGGTAGGACTGGGGACCGTTGAACTGGTACCAGATCGGGTAGCCGGCGAGCAGCAGGGCGAGCGCCCCGCCGACGCCCATCGAGAGCAGGAACGGCACCGCCCGGGCGCGTACCTCGGACCACCGCTGCACCGCGTACGCGGCCACGACCACCAGCAGGGCGAGCGCCGTGAGCAGCAGCATCTCCTCGTTGATGAAGATCTGGTACGCGACCAGCAGCCCCAGCACCAGCCCGTTGCGCAGCCAGCGGCCGGGTTCGCCGAGGCGCAGCACCCGGACCACGATGATCGGCAGCAGGAAGTTCGAGACGAAGTTCGGCTGGCCGTTGGCGTGGTGCACGATCCCCGGCGCGAAGCCGAGGAACGCCCCGCCGACGAACGCGGCACCGCGCGAGGTGACCAGGTGCCGGGAGAGCATCCAGTACGAGGTGCCGGCGGTGGCCGCGAGCGCCCCGCCCAGGTAGATCGCGTACGTGACCTGCGGCCCGAACAGCATGGTCAGCGGGGCCAGCGGCAGGCTGATGCCGAGCACCGAGGTGTTCGCCATCATGTTGACCCCGTCCGGGGCGTTCTGCCGGGCCGAGAAGAGCGGGTTCTCCCAGTGCCGGACCGAGTAGGCGCCGTGTGAGAGCAGCCACTCGAACCAGCTGTGGTCCGTCGGCAGGTGCGACGACACCCGGTACTGGATGTCCACCCAGTAGTTGGCGCAGACCACCACCCCGAGCAGGACGTATGCCCCGATGGCGAGCACGTCGGCGCGGGCCGGCTTCCGGTACGGTCGGCGTACGCGCGGTTGGTCGGAGGCCGCCGGTGCGGGGGCGTCGTCCGACCCGGTGCGTGCCTCCGACGCGGGATCCGTGTCCGAATTGTTATTTACTATCGGGATTGCCACGACGCGACATCGTACAGGCGGGCGCCGGGGCGAGTCGGGCCAGCCGGTTGAGAATGGACTCGCGGGCCCCCGGTCCGACCGCCGGTACGACAACCGCTCCGGACGGCAACACGAGGTTCGGACGGAGGGGTGGCCGGTGATCGAGATCGACCTCGGTGATCGGCTCACCGAGCAGCCGGTCGAGGAGCGGCCACTGGCCCGTACCTGGCTCGCCAACCGGTGGGTCCGGATCGCCGCCGTGCTGGCGGTGCTGCTCGCCACCGTGACCGCGGCCGGCGTCGGGCCGCCCCGGCTGTCGGTGGCGACCATTCCCGCCCGGCTCGGCGCATCGATGGTCACCGGCACCGACCGGATCTTCGTGGTCGACCCGGTCGACACCTCCACGGAGCCCCGACAGCAGGTCAGCGCGTTCCGGCTGGCCGACGGCGCGCTCCTGTGGCAGGTACGGATGCCGGTACCGGGCCCCCTGGGCGGGCACACCCTGATCGGTCACACGCTGGTCCTCACCTCGGACTGGGGTTCGGTGGCACCCCGGCGGACGGTCGGGGTCGACACCGCCACCGGGGCCATCTCCTGGCTCCGTACGGCCACCTACGAGACGGCCAGCGCCAGCGGCGACATCCTGCTCTGGGTACCGGACACCGACGTCGGTTCCGGTGGACCCGGCTGGGACGACTCCCCGAACGGCTGGGGTGTCCTGTCCGCCGGCACCCTGGAGTCGGTGGCCCCGGACACCGGGGCGGTGCACTGGTCGCTCCCCCTGCCCGCCGGCGTCGTACGCGGTTACGCCGCGCCGGCCGGGTCCGCCGACCCCGGCCCCGAGGGGCCGCTGCCGGAGGTGGCCGTGACCAGGGGGACAACCGGCCGGATCGAGGTACGTGACCTCGGCTCCGGTGCGGTGGTCCGGGCGGCGCACCTGCCCCGCCCGCCCGCGCTCGGCAGCGGGCAGTGGCCGCCACAGGTCGTCGGCGACCTGCTGCTGGTCCCCGACGGCCCGCAGAGCCTCACCGCGTACGGGTTGGACGCGTTCGACCGGCGGTGGACGATCGACTGGGACGTCGACCGGGAGCCCTGGCCGCAGCCGTGCGGCCCGCTGCTCTGCACGTTCCGCCCGCAGGGCGGCGTACGGGTGCTCGACCCGGCCACCGGGGCGGTCCGCTGGAGCGATCCCCGCTGGAGCAACCTGCTGCCGGTCGGGCCGTACCTGCTCGCGAGCAGCGAGGCTCGGCCGATGGTGGCGGCGGGGCTGAACGTGCTCGACCCGGCCACCGGTCGGGTGCTCGGCGACCTCGGTTCCTGGCAGGTGATCGGCCGCTCGCCGGGCGCCGGGGCCGCACCGGGCAGCGGGAAGCCGGCGGACCCGGTTCGGTTGATCGGCGTACGGATCAGGTCGGACGACGGCCGTACCTGGGTCGCCGATCTCGACCCGGCGTCGGGGTCAACCCGGCCGCTGGCCGTGGTGCCCGACGTCTCCGGTGACTGCCGGGTCACGGACGGACTGCTGGTCTGCCGCCAGCTCAGCGGGGCGATCGGCATCTGGCACCTGCCGAGCTGACCGGCGGCCGGCCCCGGCCGGAGCCCGACACCGCCCCCCGGCAGGGGCGACCTGAGCTGGGGTTTGGTCGGCGCGGCTAGGTTGTTCCTGGACGGCGGGGGACAGTCGAGCTTCGGAGGTCGCGATGCGGGTGCTGGTGGTGGAGGACGAGCGGAATCTGGCCGACGCGATCGTTCGCGGGCTGCGCCGCCGGGGCATGGCGGTCGACGTGGCCTACGACGGCACCGCCGGGCACGAGATGGCGATGGTGACCAGGTACGACGTGGTCGTACTCGATCGGGACCTGCCCGGTGTGCACGGCGACCAGATCTGCGCCGACCTGGTCGAGTCCGGGGCGCTGACCCGGGTCCTCATGCTCACCGCGAGCGGTACGGTCGCCGACCGGGTGGAGGGGCTGCAGCTCGGGGCCGACGACTACCTGCCCAAGCCGTTCGCCTTCGACGAGCTCGTCGCCCGGGTGCAGGCGCTCGGCCGGCGGGCCACCCCGGCCGCGCCCCCGGTGCTCACCGTGGCGGACCTGGTGGTCGACCCGGCCCGCCGGGTGGCGACCCGCGCGGGCGCACCGGTCGACCTGACCCGCAAGGAGTTCGGCGTGCTGGAGGAGTTGTTGAAGGCCCGGGGTGCGGTGGTGTCGAGCGAGGAGCTTCTGGAACGGGTCTGGGACGCCAACACCGACCCGTTCACCACCACCGTCCGGGTCACCGTGATGACGTTGCGCAAGAAGCTCGGTGATCCGCCGTTGATCGAGACCGTGGTCGGCGCCGGTTACCGGATGCCTGAGCGCTACCTGCCCGAGCAGGTCGGCGCATGACCGTCTACCTGACCCGTCGACGGCCCCGGCTGCGGCCCACCCTGCGGCTGCGGCTGACCCTGCTCAACGGCGTACTGCTGGTCGGTGCGGGGGCGATCCTGCTGCTGCTCGCCTGGCTGCTGGTCACCGCCGCGCTCCGGCCCGCCGACGACCTGCTCCCCGGCACCACCGTGGTACTCGCCGACAACACCCAGATGGACGCCCAGCAGTGGCAGGAGGAGGTCGCCTCCTCCGCCACCCGGCAACTGCTGGCCAAGGGGTTCGTCGCCCTGCTGGCGATCAGCGTGGTCGGGGTGGCCGGCGCGTACGCGGTCGCCGGTCGGGCGCTGCGCCCGCTGCACCAGGTCACCTCCACCGCCCGCCGGCTCGGTGAGGCCACCCTCGACCAGCGGATCCGCTACTCCGGGGCGGACGACGAGGTGGCCGAGCTGGCCGGCACCTTCGACGCCATGCTGGACCGGATCGGAGGGGCGTTCGAGGCGCAGAAACGCTTCGTCGCGAACGCCTCGCACGAGCTGCGTACGCCGCTGGCGGTGATGCGTACCGAGATCGACGTGACGATGGCCGACGACGAGGCGGACGTGGCCGAGTACCGCCGGATGGCGACCGTGGTCCGGGACGCCTCCGAGCGGGCGAACGGACTGGTCGACTCGCTGCTGGTGCTGGCACGCAGCGAGGCCCAGTCGGGGCGCCGGCTCAGCCGCAAGGCCCCCACCGACCTGGCCGACGGTGCCGCCGCCGCGCTGTCCGCCATGGGTTCCGAGGTGAAACGGCTGGGGCTGGACGTCAGCGCGTCGCTGGAGCCGGCGCCGGTGGTCGGCGACCCGAGCCTGCTGGAGCGGCTGGCCGGGAACCTGATCGAGAACGCGGTCCGGTACAACCACCTGCACGGCCGGCTCTGGGTGCGTACCAGCTCGGACGCGGCGCAGGTCCGGTTGGTGGTCGGCAACACCGGCTTCGAGGTGGACCAGGCCGACGTACCGGGCCTGTTCGAGGCGTTTCGGCGCGGCGGCCGGGAGCGGACCGGTGCCCGTGGCTCCGGACTCGGGCTGTCGATCGTCTCCGCGGTCTGCGACGCACACGGGGGAGCGGTGACCGCGGTGGCACAGCCCGGCGGGGGCCTGGAGGTCACCGTGACGCTGCCGGCCGCCGACGCGACCCCGGTGGTGGCGGCCTCGGCCGTGGTGGTGCCCGCGCCACCGGCCGCATCACCGGCCGTGGCTCCGGCTCCCAGGACCGTCTCGGCCTCGACAACGGCTCCGGCGGACGGTGGCACGGCGGACGTGCCGACCCCACCGGTCCGGTAACCGGGGCAGGCGCCGGTACCCGGATCGACGCCGTCACGCCGTTGAAGCCCCTGCCGGTCATCGAGATCCTGCCGGCCTGCAAGGACGTCGCCCAGCAGTTGCGCTGACCCGTTCGCGGCGGGGGCCGTCCACCGCGTCGTGCGGCGAACGGCCCCCGTGGACCAGGATGGGTCAGGCCGGCAGGCTGGCCACGCCGTACGGCAGGAAGCGCTGGCCGGTGACCCGCTCGGAGGTGCCGGTCCGGTCCAGGTACGGCGTCACGCCGCCCAGGTGGAACGGCCACCCCGCGCCCAGGATCAGGCACAGGTCGATGTCCGGGGCGGCAGCCACCACTCCCTCGTCCAGCATCAGCCGGACCTCCTGCGCGAGTGCGTCGAGGGCGCGCTGACGTACCTGTTCGGCATCGAGCGGCTGGTCACCCACCTGGAGCAGGGCCGCGACCTCGAGGTCCACCTCGCCGTCGACCAGCAGGGGCCGGCCGGCGTCGGCGATCCGCTTCAGGTTCTCGCTCACCCCGAACCGGTCCGGGAAGGCACCGTGCAGCGTCGCCCCGGTGTGGTACGCCACCGCCGGCCCGACCAGTTGCAGCAGCGCCAGCGGGCGCATCGGCAGCCCCAGCGGGTCCAGGGCGGTGTTCGCCACGTCGAGCGGGGTGCCCGCGTCGACCGCCGCGAAGATCTCCCCGAGGAACCGGGTCAGCAGCCGGTTGACCACGAAGGCCGGCGCGTCCGAGACCAGTACGCAGGACTTGCGCAGCTCCTTGCCGACCGCGAACGCGGTGGCCAGGGTGGCGTCGTCGGTCCGCTCGCCCCGGATGATCTCCAGCAGCGGGAGGACGGCGACCGGGTTGAAGAAGTGGAACCCGACCACCCGCTCCGGGTGCTCCAGGTCGGCGGCCATCGCACCGATCGACAGCGACGAGGTGTTCGTGGCGAGCACCGCCTCCGGGGAGACGATCTTCTCCAGCTCCGCCCAGACCTGCTTCTTCACCCCGAGATCCTCGAACACCGCCTCGATGACGAAGTCGGCGTCGGCGAAGACGGACTTGTCCACCGAACCGCTGACCAGGCCGCGCAGCTTGGCTGCCGTACCGGCGTCCATCCGGCCCTTGCCGAGCAGCTTCTCGATCTCGCCGTGGACGTAGGCCACGCCCTTGTCGACCCGGTTCTGGTCGAGGTCGGTGAGCACCACCGGGACCTGCAACCGGCGGGCGAACAGCAACGCGAGCTGCGAGGCCATCAGACCGGCGCCGACGATGCCGACCTTGGTCACCGGGCGGGCCAGCGTCGCCGGGGGAGCACCGACGGGCTTGCGGGCCCGGCGCTGGACCAGGTCGAAGGCGTACAGGCCGCTGCGGAGTTCCTCGCTGAGGACCAGGTCGGCCAGGGCCTCGTCCTCGGCCGCCGTACCGGCCTCGAACGGTGCGTCCTTGGCCAGGCCGAGCAGTTCCAACGCCCGGTACGCCGCCGGCACCGCGCCGTGCAGCCGCTCGTCGAGCGTCTGCTTGGCGAAGAACATCACCCCGTCCCACATCTCCCGGTCGACCTCGGGTCGGGTCACCGTGACCGTGCCCCGGACCACGCCGGCCGCCCACTCCAGCGACCGTTCCAGGAAGTCGGCCGGTTCGAGCAGTACGTCGGCGATGCCCATCTCCGCCGCCTGCTTCGGCTTGAGTATCCGGTTCTGCATCAGCGGGTTCTGGATGATCACCTGGGTGGCCATCGGGATGCCGATCAGGTTCGGCAACAGTTGGGTTCCGCCCCAGCCGGGCACCAGGCCCAGCGACACCTCGGGCAGGGCCAGCGCGGCCGCCCCGCCGGAGAGGGTCCGGTAGTGGCAGTGCAGGGCCAGCTCCAGGCCACCGCCCATCGCGGCGCCGTTGACGAAGGCGAAGGTCGGTACGGCGCTGTCGCGCAGCCGGGCGAAGACCCGGTGACCGAGCCGGCCGATATCGAGCGCCTGCTCCCGGTCGGTGACCAGCGGGATCCCGGTCACGTCGGCGCCGACACAGAAGATGTACGGCTTCCCGGTCACCGCGACCAACGCCGGCTCGGCGGCCAGCGCGGCGGTGATCGCCTCGTCCAGGCTGGCCAGTCCGGCCGGCCCCAGGCTGTTCGGCTTCTTGTGGTCGAAGCCGTTGTCGAGTGTGATCAGCGCGGCGGGCCGGTCCAGCCCGGGTACGGCCACCAGCCGCAGCAGCGCCCTGGTGACAACCTCGTTTGGGTTCTGCAGCTGACTCATGAATCTGCCCCGTTCCAGTGCGGGTTCTCCCAGATGACCGTGCCGCCCATGCCGATCCCGATGCACATGGCGGTGATGCCGTACCGGACCTCGGGGTGCTCGGCGAACTGCCGGGAGAGCTGGGTCATCAGCCGTACGCCGGAGGAGGCGAGGGGGTGGCCGATGGCGATCGCCCCACCCCACTGGTTGACCCGTGGGTCGTCGTCGGCGATCCCGAAGTGGTCCAGGAAGGTGAGGACCTGGACCGCGAACGCCTCGTTCAGCTCGAACAGGCCGATGTCGTCGATGGTCAGCCCGGCGATCCGCAGCGCCTTCTCGGTGGACGGGATCGGGCCGATCCCCATCACCTCCGGCTCCACCCCGACGAAGCCGTACGACACCAGGCGCATGCCGATCGGCAGGCCGAGTTCGTGGGCGACCTCCTCGGCGGCGAGCAGGCTGGCGGTGGCGCCGTCGTTGAGTCCGGCGGCGTTGCCGGCGGTGACCTTGCCGTGCGGGCGGAACGGGGTCTTCAGCCCGGCCAGCTTCTCCATCGACGTGTCCCGGGGCGCCTCGTCGACGGTGGCCAGGGACCAGCCGGTCTCGGGGTCCCGGATCGCGACGGTCACCAGGTCGTCCTGGAGCTTGCCGTTGGCGTACGCCTTGGCGGTCTTCTGCTGGGAGGCGAGCGCGAAGGCGTCCGAGCGCTCCTTGGTGATGTGCGGGACCCGGTCGTGCAGGTTCTCCGCGGTGGAGCCCATCACCAGGGCGGACGGGTCGACCAGCTTCTCGGCCAGGATGCGCGGGTTGGGGTCGACGCCCTCGCCCATCGGGTGCCGGCCCATGTGCTCGACACCGCCGGCGATGGCCACGTCGTACGCGCCGATGGCGATGCCACCGGCCACTGTGGTCACCGCGGTCATCGCGCCGGCGCACATCCGGTCGATGGCGTAGCCGGGAACGGTCTTCGGCAGACCGGACAGGAGGGCGGCGGTACGGCCGATGGTCAGGCCCTGGTCGCCGATCTGGGTGGTGGCGGCGATGGCCACCTCGTCGACCCGCTCCGGCGGCAGTTGCGGGTTGCGCCGCAGCAGCTCGCGGATGCAGCGGATGACGAGGTCGTCGGCGCGGGTGTTTGCGTACATCCCACCCGCCTTGCCGAACGGGGTGCGGACGCCGTCGACGAAGACGACTTCCCTGACTTCTCGGGGCACTTGAGCCTCCTTGGCGGCGGGGCGTGTACCCCGGATGCTACTCGCCGGTAACTAGGGCTGTCAGTGCGCCGTCTGTGGTCCGGGCCACACCACGTCCGCCCGGCCCCCGACGTGGGTCCGGTAGGTTGATCGGGACCGGCGCGGGGTGACACGGAGGCGGCGTTGAAGGTACTGGTAGCGGGCGGCGCGGGCTTCATCGGCAGCACGGTGGTGTCGGCCTGCCTCGATGACGGCCTGGTGCCGGTGATCCTTGACAACCTCAACACCGGCCGGCGGGAGTTCACCCGGGACCGGATCTTCTACCAGGGGGACATCGCCGACGGGGCGCTGATCGACCGGATCTTCGCCGACCACCCGGACATCACCGCGGTCGTGCACGCCGCCGCGCTGATCGTGGTCCCCGAGTCGGTCGCCCAGCCGCTGCGCTACTACCGGGAGAACGTCGGCAAGTCCGTCGACTTCCTCGACCACCTGCTGCGCAACGGGTGCCAGCGGGTCCTGTTCAGCTCCTCGGCCGCGATCTACCGTCCCGGCGAGGACTTTTCCGTGGACGAGGACTCGGACCTGGAACCGACCAGCCCGTACGGGCGGACCAAGGCGATGCTGGAGACGATCCTCGCCGACACCGCCGCCGCCACCGACCTGCGGGCACTCTCGCTGCGCTACTTCAACCCGATCGGGGCGGACCCGACCATGCGTACGGGACTGCAGCTCCGCCGGCCCAGCCACGCCCTCGGAATGATGATCAGCGCGCTGGAGAACGACACCGAGTTCCTGGTCACCGGCGTCGACTGGCCCACCCGTGACGGGTCCGGGATCCGCGACTACATCCATGTCTGGGACCTGGCGCGGGCGCACGTACAGGCGCTGCGCCGGTTCGACGACATCCTCCCGGTCGGCGCCCAGCGGTCGTACGAGGTGATCAACCTCGGCACCGGCAACGGCACCACGGTCAAGGAGTTCGTCACCGCGTTCAACGCGGTCAGCGACCGCCCCCTGCGGGTACGCGAAACCGGTTCCCGCCCCGGCGACTCGGCCGGCTCCTACACCCGTACGGGTCGGGCCCGGCAGTTGCTGGACTGGAAGGCGGAACTGACCCTGGAGGACGGGATCCGGCACTCCCTGGCGTGGGCCGCACAGCGCGACGCCGTACTCGAAGACTGAGGCCGCCGTACGCGAGGACCGCGTGAACCGCCACCGCCCCGGCGTACGTGGGGCGGTGGCGGAGCGGTCAGACCGGCTCGGGCAGGGCCCGGGTCAGCTCTTCCCCGATCAGGGTGACCTGCCAGTTGCGGGCGCCGTAGCCGCGCAGCGTCTCGACCACCGTCGCCTCGTCGATCTCGTCGGGCGGCGTCCACGCCAGCCGGCGGACCGAGTCCGGCGTGATCAGGTTCTCCGGCGGCAGATTGTGCTCGGCCGCGATCCGGGTCACCACCTCACGGCAGCGGGCCAGCCGGGCCGCCGCCGTCGGGTCGCGCTCGGCCCACCGGTGCGGTGGCGGCGGCCCGTCCACCGACGGGCTGACCGGCAGCGCGTCGTCGGGCAGCGCCCTCGCCTCGGAAAGCGCCTCGAGCCAGGTCCGGGCGAGCCGGCGGACCGAACGGCCACCGAAGCCGGGCAGCATCAGCAGGGTCCGCTCGTCCTTCGGGTCCATCTCGGCGGCGGCGATGATCGCCGCGTCCGGCAGGACCCGACCCGGTGCGGAGTCGCGCCGGGACGCGATGGCGTCGCGGGCGTACCACATCGACCGGACCCGGGCCTGGGCGCGCGCGCCCCGGACCCGGTGGATACCGGAGGTACGGCGCCACGGGTCGGGTCGCTGCCGCAGCGGCTGCGCCCCCCACAGGACCAGCGCGGCGAACTCCTCCGCCGCCCAGTCCTGCTTGCCCTGCTCCTCGAGTTCGAGGGCGAGACGGTCGCGCAGGTCGGTGAGGAGTTCCACGTCCAGCGCGGCGTACGTCAGCCAGGAGTCCGGCAGCGGTCGACTCGACCAGTCGGCGGCCGAATGGTGTTTCTCCAGGGTGTAACCGAGCAACTGCTCGGTCAGCGCGGCCAGGCCGACGCGTTCGAAACCGGCCAGCCGGGCGGCCAGCTCGGTGTCGAACAGCCGGCGCGGGCGCAGCCCCAGGTCGGCCAGGCAGGGCAGATCCTGACTGGCGGCGTGGAGCACCCACTCGGTGTCGGCGAGTGCCTCGTCGAGGGTGTGTAGGTCGCCGAGGGGCAACGGGTCGATCAGCACGGTGCCAGCGCCGGCCCGGCGCAACTGCACCAGGTAGGCGCGCTGGCTGTAGCGGTAGCCGGAGGCGCGTTCGGCGTCGACGGCAACCGGGCCGGTGCCGGCGGCGAAGCGGGCGACGACATCGGCGAGGGCGGCAGGGGTTGCCACCGGCTCCGGTGTGCCGTCGCGGGGGGCGAGGAGCGGAACGGGCCCGCCAGGCGTTGGGTCGGGCCCCACGGTCTCGGGTTCCGGCGCGGACGCCGGCAGGCTGTGCGGCTCGTCCCCTGCTTGGCTTTGCGCGGCCCGACGGCGCAGGGGTGGTTCGTCGGTCACCTGACAACCCTAGTGGTCACCCGCATCCGCCATACGCAGCCGGGCCGGCGCGGCGGTTTGTCCGCCCGGTCGGTGCGTACATTTGTCGGATTGGACGAGTCAGACATCGGGGAAGACAAAGCTCAGCACGGCCGGTACGGTCCCTCCTTGCCGCAGATTCCCGGGCTGGTCGCCCGACGGTACGACTGTGGCACGAACGTCTACGGGAGGACGTCGATTCATGACCTCTGGCTATGACCCGCATCCCGCCCCCGGCCCCGAGCCGTACCCCGGCGCACCGGTGCCCGGCCAGCGGCAGCCGACCGAGGACGGACCGGACCGGACCGCGGCCGGACCGGGACAGTGGTCCGGCGTCCCGGGATCGCCGCAGGTGGAGCCGGTGGTCGAGGTCAGGCCGGGTCCGCTGCCGCCCCGGATGGAGCCGCCCCGGACCGACCCCACCGCGCCGATGACCCCGCCGGTGGTCCCGCCGCCGGCATCCGGCACCGGGTACGGCCCCGTACCGGCACCGGGATACGGCCCGGCGTCCGGCCCCGGCCCCGTACCGGCCCACGGTCCGGTCTCCGCACCCGCTCACGGCGCGGTGTCCGGGTCCGGTTACGGGCCGGCGTCCGCCCCGGTGCACGGGCCGGGGTCGGAGTCCGGTTACGGTCCGGCATCGGTTTCCGCGCCGGGCTACGGGCCGGTGTCCTCGGGGCCGGCGTACGCCCCTCCGCCGGGCACCGGTTACGGGCCGCCCGGCTACCCCTCCCCGCCGGTCGGGGTCGGTGAACCGGCGCCGAAGGCGCGGCGGCGACTCGCCTGGCCCGGCGTGACCGCGCTGCTGCTGGTGCTCGCGCTGGCCGGGGCGGTCGGGTTCCAGGCGTACCAGATCGACCGGCTCACCGGCCGGCTCGCCGACACCGACCGGCGGTTGGCCGAGGCGCAGCGGGCCGACGGCGCCCGGCTGGACGGCATCGAGGGGCAGACCCGGAACCTGGAGGACCGGGCCGGGCAGGTGTTCAACCCCGAGGCCATCTCCAGCGCGGTCCTGCCCAGCGTCTTCCGGGTCCGGGCCGGGCAGTTCACCGGCACCGCGTTCGCCGTCGGCAAGCCGACCGCCAACGGCGGCACCAACCTGTTCACCAACTTCCACGTGGTCGAGGAACTCTGGAACGGCGGCGGCAGGCAGGTCTTCCTGGAGCGTACGGACCAGCGCTTCCCGGCCACCATCGTCAAGGTCGACAAGGCCAACGACGTCGCGCAGCTCAGTACGGACGGCACCTTCACCGGCCTGGTCGCCGCGCCCGAGGTGGTGAAGTCCGGCCAGCAGATCGTGGTGGTGGGCGCGCCGCTCGGCCTGGAGGACAGCGTGACGACCGGTGTGGTCAGCGCCTTCCGCGACAACGAGGACGGCCCCGGGAAGGTGATCCAGTTCGACGCGCCGATCAACCCGGGGAACTCGGGTGGCCCGGTGATCAACGGGGCGAAGCAGGTCGTCGGCATCGCCACGGCGAAGGCGCGCGACGCCGAGGGGATCGGTCTGGCCGTACCCATCAAGACCGCCTGCGACGGCTTCAAGATCTGCTGAGGTCGACCGGACAGCCCGCATCGGGTCAGCCCATCGGTCGCAATCACCGGTGTGGGCCGTTTGTGCCCCACCGTCGCATCCGGTCCGGCCGGATAATCCAGCGCTCAGTCATACCCACGGAGGAAGCCCATGTCCCAGCCCCTGAACGGTCCCGACGACGCGCCACTGGTCGATCCGACCACCCCGCTGCCGCCGGTGACCGGGTCGGGCGCTGCCCCCGTACCGGCCGCCGGCCCGGCCGGAGCGGGCGACCCGCCGCCGCCCGCTGCCGGGCAGCCAACGGAGGCGCCGACGGTGGCCCACCCGGCTCCGGTGGTGCCCGGACAACCGGCGGAGCCGCCGACCGTGGCCTACCCCGCCCCGACCGGCCCGGCACAGCCCACGGTTGCCTTCCCGGCGGTCCCGGCCGCCGGTCACCCCAGCCCCGGCGCCGGTCAGCCCGCCCCGGCCGGGCCGGGTGTGCCGCCGCCGTACTACGCGCCGGTCTCCGGGGTTCCGGCGTCGGGTGTGCCGGTCGGCGGTCCGCACCCGTACCCGGGGATGCCGATGTCGGGCGCACCGTACGGGCAGCCGATGTCCGCGCCACCGGGATCCGGCCTGCCGTACGGCACACCGCCGCCGCCGGCAGGTGGCAAGCGCCGTACGGTGCTGGTGCTCTCGATCGTCGTCGCGCTGCTGTTCACCGTCGGGGCGGTGATGACCGGGCTCTTCGTGACCAGGTCCAACGAGCTGAACCGGACCGAGCGGGAACTCACCGGCCAGGTGGCCGACCGGGACACCCGGCTGGCCGCGAACTCGCGCGAGATCGAGCGGCTCAACCGGGGCCTGGAGGCGGCCAACGACCGGATCAAGGCGGTCGAGCAGGACCTGACCGGGACCAAGAACGACCGGGACGAGCAGGCCCGGCAGAAGGCGGTCATCGCCAACTGCCTCGACCTGTTCAGCAAGGCGATGACCGCCAGCAGCGAGTCCGCGTTCAAGAAGGCGCTCGAAGAGGCGGACAAGGTCTGCGCGGAGGCCGACGGCTACCTCTGACCGGTAACGAACGCGCGATGACGAACGGCCGGTGACGGACGGACGGCCGGCGACCGGTGGCCCCTGATCCGGGGGTCAGGCGGCGCCGGCCGGGCGGCGGTCCGGCAGCGCGGTCACCCCGGGCGGGGGCAGCCCGGCGGTCGAGGCCAGCAGGGTGCACCAGGCCAACAGGTGGGCGTGCAGGTCGGCGCCGAGTGGGGTCCAGGAGGCCCGGATCTCGATGTCACCGGCGGCGGGTGGCCCGGCCAGGTCGCCGAACCGGGTGGACATGGTCTGGGTCACGGTGCCACCGAGGGCCCGGTAGTCGGCGCCCTGCGCGTCGAGCGCGTCGGTGAGCCAGGTCCAGCCGACCGAGGGGAGCAGGGGGTCGGCCGCGAGGTCGATCTCCAGCTCCGCGGTCACGTACGTGACCAGGCGTAGTGTCCCTTCCCACGCTTCGTGACCGGCGGGGTCGTGCAGCAGGATGAGTCGCCCGGTGGCCACCTCGTCGCCGTCGCGCAGCACGGTGGCGCTCAGCGCGAAGGCGTACGGGGCGAGTCGCTGGGGGGCACCCACCTCTTCGAGCAGGATCTCGTCCCGGGGCGCCGCCGCACGCAAGCCGGCCACCGCGGAGGTGAACGTCTCGGGAAGCACGATCGGGGCGGCCATGTTCGCAGCCTAAGCCGACCGGTGGCGTGGTGGGGGATCGCCGCGCCGTCCGCGTTCGTGCTCACAATCGGCCCGGCCCCCTCCGCTGCCACCGGTGGGCGTGGCACGATTGCGCCGATGACCACCACGACTGCCGGAAATGTGAGCCGGAGCGGGGAACCCGCCCAGGCCGGTCCCGCCGACTCTCCGTTCGTCCGTGCCTGCCGGCGGCTGCCGGTGCCGCACACCCCGGTCTGGTTCATGCGCCAGGCCGGCCGCTCGCTGCCGGAGTACCGCGACCTGCGGGCCGGCGTGGCGATGCTGGAGTCGTGCCGCCGACCCGAGCTGGTCCGCGAGATCACCCTGCAACCGGTACGCCGGCACGGGGTGGACGCCGCGATCCTGTTCAGCGACATCGTGGTCCCGGTCGCGGCGGCCGGGGTCGACCTGGAGATCGTTCCGGGCACCGGTCCGGTGGTGGCCGAACCGGTACGCGACGCCGCCGACGTGGCGCGGATCCGGCCGATCGGCCCCGACGATCTTTCCTTTGTGGACGAAGCGGTCCGGCTGCTCGTCGCCGACCTCGGTGACACCCCGTTGATCGGGTTCGCCGGGGCGCCGTTCACCCTCGCCAGCTACCTGGTGGAGGGGGGCCCGTCCCGCAACCACGTCAAGACCAAGGCCCTGATGTACGGCGCACCCGAGGTCTGGCACGCGCTCTGCGACCGGCTGGCCGAGATCACCGGGGAGTTCCTCCGGGTGCAGGTGAACGCGGGCGCCTCCGCGGTGCAGCTCTTCGACTCCTGGGCCGGAGCGCTCTCCGAGGCCGACTACCGGCGGTTCGTGCTGCCGCACTCGGCCCGGGTGCTGGCCGGTCTGGCCGACGCGGGGGTGCCCCGGATCCACTTCGGGGTGGGCACCGCCGAACTGCTCGGCGCCATGGGCGAGGCCGGGGCGGACGTGGTCGGGGTCGACTGGCGTACGCCACTGGACGCGGCCACCGTACGGATCGGTCCGGACAAGGCGGTTCAGGGCAACCTCGACCCGGCTGTGCTCTTCGCTCCGTGGCCGGTGGTCGAGGCAGAGGTGCGCCGGATCCTGGCCGAGGGGGAGTCGACGCCGGGACACGTGTTCAACCTCGGTCACGGCGTGCTGCCGGAGACCGATCCCGACGTACTCACCCGGGTGGTCGCGTTGGTGCACGAGGCATCCGCCCGCTGATCATGAGAGCTGCCTGATCATGGAAACCGGAACGCGCGGCGACGCCGGGGAACAACCGGCGCGGATCGCGGTGGTCGGCGGCGGGATCACCGGCCTCGCCGCCGCGTTGCGGTTGCGCGACCGGGCACCGGCCGGCACCACCATCACCGTGTACGAGCAGTCCGGCTCGCTCGGCGGCAAGCTGCGCACCGGCACCCTCGCCGGCGCACCCGTCGAACTCGGCGCCGAGGCGTTCCTGACCCGCGACCCCGCCGGAGGAGAGTCCGCGGCGATCGCCCTGGCCCGCCGGCTGGGGCTGGGCGAGGACCTGGTGCACCCGGCGACCGGGCAGGCCGCGATCGCGCTCGGCGGGCGGCTGCTGCCCGTACCCGGCGGGACGCTGGTCGGCGTACCCGGTGATCTGGAGAAGGTGGCCTCGGTGGCGCAGCCGGCGGCGGACCGGGACACCGACGCCGGCCGCCCGCTGCTCGACCCGGACGAGGACGTCGCGGTCGGCGAACTGGTCCGGCGCCGGTTCGGCGACGAGGTGGTCGACCGGCTGGTCGACCCGATGCTCGGCGGCGTCTACGCCGGCCGGGCCGACCTGCTCTCGCTGGCCACCACCATGCCCGCGCTGGCCCGCACCGCACGGGTGGAGAACACCCTGGCCGGAGCGGTCCGGGCGGCCCAGGCCGCCGCGCCCCGCGCACCCGGCCGACCGATCTTCGCCACCGTCGAGGGCGGGCTGAGTCGGCTGGTCAACGCCGCCGCCGAGCAACTCGTGGCACCCGCCGGAGCCGGCGGCGGGACGGCGGTCGGCGGGGTGCAGATCCGGCTCGGCGCGGCCGTCCGCGAACTGAGCCGCACCCCGACAGGCTGGCGGCTGGTGATCGGGCCCACCCGCGACCCGGAACTGGTCGAGGCGGACGCGGTGGTGCTGGCCCTGCCGGCGCGTCCGGCCGCCCGGCTGCTCGCCGGGGTCGACGTCGGCGTCGGTGCCCTGGTCGGCCGGCTCGACTACGCGAGTGTCGCGCTGGTCACCCTGGTCGTCCCGGCGGCCACCCTGCCCGACCTCTCCGGGATCCTGGTGCCCGCGACCGAGGGCACACTGATCAAGGCAGCCACCTTCTTCAGCACCAAGTGGGCGCACCAGCGCCGGACGGACGGGTTGGCCCTGCTGCGCACCTCGGTCGGCCGGTACGGCGAGGAGCACCTGTTGCAGCGCGACGACGCCGAACTGATCGCGACCGTGCACCGGGAACTGGGGCAACTGCTGCCCGGCGCCGTACTGCCCGAGCCGGTGGCGAGCCACGTGCAACGGTGGGGCGGGGCGCTGCCGCAGTACCAGCCGGGACACCTGGACCGGGTAGCGGCGGCCCGGAGCACCCTGCGGGCGAGCCACCCGACGCTGGCACTGGCCGGCGCCGGCTACGACGGGGTCGGCGTGCCGATCTGCGTACGGTCCGGCGAGACGGCCGCGGAAGAGATCGTCAAGGCGTTGGGAGGAGCCACGGGATGAGTACGGATTCTGCTGCGGTACAGAGCAACGCGGCCCGGCTACGGGAGCTGAACGACACCGTCCGCTACACGATGTGGTCGGTTTTCCGGGCCACCGGGCCGCTGCCGGCCGACCGGGACGGGATCGCCGCCGAGGTCGAGGCGCTCTTCGCCGACCTGGCGAGCAAGGACGTGGTGATCCGGGGCAGCTACGACGTCTCGGCCCTGCGGGCCGATGCCGACGTGCTGATCTGGTGGCACGCGAGCACTCCGGACGCGCTCCAGGAGGCGTACGGGCTGTTCCGGCGTACGGCACTGGGCCGGCAACTGGCACCGGTCTGGTCCCAGATGGCGCTGCACCGACCGGCCGAGTTCAACAAGAGTCACGTACCCGCGTTCCTGGCCGGAGAGCCGGCCCGCGACTACATCTGCGTCTACCCGTTCGTGCGCTCGTACGAGTGGTACCTCCTGCCCGACGCCGAGCGCCGGGAGATGCTCGCCGAGCACGGCCGGATGGCGAGAGGCTACCCCGACGTACGGGCCAACACGGTCGCCTCGTTCGCCCTCGGCGACTACGAGTGGATGCTCGCCTTCGAGGCCGACGAACTGCACCGGATCGTCGACCTGATGCGTGACCTGCGCGCCTCCCGGGCCCGCCGGCACGTACGCGAGGAGGTCCCGTTCTACACCGGGCGCCGCCGTTCGGTCAGCGAACTGGTCACCAGCCTGCCGTGACGTCGACGCGGAGCGGGCCACGGCGCTTTCTGCCGTGGCCCGCTCCGCGTTCACCCGATCAGGGGTAGTTGACCAGTGTGGAGACGGTTGTGGTCGAGTTCGCCGGACCCCCGGCGTTGTTGATGATGTTCCGGATGCTTCCGGTGCCACCGCCGAGCGAGACCGTGACCATGTTGTGGAACCGGACCCCCGCCTTGTTCGGCACCTCGAACGAGTGCCCCAGCACCACCGACGGGTTCGCGTTGAAGAAGCAGTAGCTGCCCAGCCCCCACGCCTCGTGGGTGTTGACCGAGTCGGCCACCTTGTACGCCGCGTACCCCTGTTGGGAGCCGTTCTGCCAGCTCGCCTGGTTCGGCACGTCGTACGGGATCTCGTTCTGGTAGAAGTACGTCCGGCCCCGTTCGCCGTTCCAGATGGTCTGGTACTTCTGGTAGTGCTCGACGAAGAGTCCGTACATGGTGACGTCGGCACCGTTGACGATCAGGCCGGTGTCGGCGGTGTTGACGTTCCAGCCGACGCCGTACGTGTGGTCCCCGCGCCAGATCCACAGGTGGTCGCCGATCACGTTCGAGCTGTTCACCCGCAGGCTCACGGTGGCCTTGCCGACGGCCGCGCCGCCGACCCGGAAGTAGAGGTCGTGCAGGGAGGTGGGGTTGGCCGAGTGGTTCGCCGACGAGCCGGTCGGGCCGACCTCCATCAGCACCGGGGAGTTGGTCGGGCCGGCGTCGAAGAGCAGCCCGGCGACCTTCACCCCGTCGACGTCGGCCACGCTCATCGCGACCACGCCGTTGTCCGGCATCAGCGTGGCCAGGCCGAGGCCGAGCACCACCGTGTCCGGTCGGGTCACCCGCAGGGTGTCGTTCAGGTGGTAGATCCCCGGCGTGAACAGCAGGTGCCTGCCCTGGGCGAGTTGGGCGTTGATGGTGGCGGCGGTCGCGCCGGGCTTCACCACGAAGAACTGGCTGATCGGCAGGGACGAGCCGGCCGGGTTGCCGGAGGCCCAGCTCGTCCCGCTCGTGTTGGACCGCACCGACGGTACGAACACCTGGTAGTTGCCGGCCTGGTCGACGTAGAGGAACGGCTTCTCCCGGACCACCGGGGTCTGCGCGACGGTGGTGTAGGGCGGGTTGGGGAAGCTGTTGGCCGGTGCGTTGACCGCGCCGACGAAGACCATGTTCCAGTTCGAGCCGGTCCAGCTACCCCACTGGGTGTTGCGGGAGAGCCACTGCTGCTGTGACCCGGAGCGGACCTGGCCGTCCACGCGGGTGTCCGCGAGCAGGCCGCCGCTGGACCAGCCGCCGTCGTCGAGCTGGAGATTTCCGCGTACGTGCATCCGGCGGTACGCCGCTGCCTGGGAGACCGCCCACCGGTCGGTGCCGGAGGGCGGGTTCACCGACAGGTTCTCGGCCCCGCGCCAGAAGTTGTGCGTGGCGTTGCCCTGGAACCAGTCCGCCTCGACGTGGACGCCGCCGTTGATGGTGACGTTGTCGGGCAGGTAACCCAGTCCGGCGACCTGGGTGTAGAAGCCGACGTTGACGTCGACGTTGTACGTGCCGGGCTTGAACAGCAGCGCGTACCGGTTGTTGCCGAACTGGTTGCTCTCCTGCTGGTTGAACACGGTGTTCAGGCGGCTCTGGATGGTCGCGCTGGACATCGACGGGTCGAAGACGGAGACGTTCGGCCCCAGGTCCACGCTGCCTCCCGGTGGTGGTGTCGGTGCCGTCGGCGTCGGCGTGGGACTGCCGCCGCCGGTGGGCAGGACCCACTGTTGGTTGGGTCCACCGAAACACTCCCAGATCTGCAGAGGTGTCCCGTCGGCGGAGGAGGGGCCGGTGGCGTCGAGGCACTTGTTCGCCTGCGGGTTGCGCAGCAGCCCGGCGCTGGCGGTCCACTGTTGGGCGGCGCTGCCGTTGCAGTCCCAGATCTGCACCCTGGCCCCGTTGGCGGTGGACCCGCTGGCCACGTCGAGGCACTTGCCCAGCGCCCGGATGGTGCCGTCGTCGCCGACGATCCACTGTTGCGCGTTGCTGCCGTTACAGGTGTAGAGCTGCACCTGGGTGCCGTTGGCGTTGCTGGCAGCGGCGACGTCGACGCACTTGCCGCCGTACCCGGTGATCGCGCCGGTGGTCGCGGCCAGGGCGAAGGTCCCGCCCACCGCGCCCACCGCGAGCCCGACCACGACGGTGGCGAGTACGGCGACGATCCGGGGCCGGACGCGCCCCCTGGTCCTACTGCGGGGGGTCGTGGCGCTGCTGGGGGTCATGGCGCTTCCTTACTCGCCGGGTGACGGCAGGACTGTGACTGACGGCGATCAGTTCACAAACTTTACAGATTGACGGAAGGCTATTCCTGGCGAAGGGGGAAGTCAACATCCCGTGTAATGCCTGGTCCGATGGGTAGTCCGCGGTCGCTACCGGCTCAGCCGTCCACGGCCGGGCCGCGAGCCGCCCGGCCGCGTCAGGCGGTGAGATCCGCTGGAGAGGGAGTCTGGAGATGTCTCACATGTCACGCCCGGCGCAACCCATGCGCGGCAACGACGGTCATGACGGGCACGACGGCCACGACGGCGAGTTCCAGTTCTGGCGCAACCACGCCACGATCTCGCTGCAACCGGTGGCCGCGCCCTCGATCCTCGGACTCTTCGGCTTCGCCGCCGCCACCTTCGTCGTCGGCGCGAACCTGGCCGGCTGGTACGGCAACTCGACCACCCCGCAGTTCCTCTTCCCGTTCGCCGCGTTCCTCGGCGGCCTGGCCCAGTTGCTGGCCGGGATGTGGGCGTACCGGGCGCGGGACGGGCTCGCGACCGCCATGCACGGGATCTGGGGCGCCTTCTGGCTCGCGTACGGGCTGCTCTTCCTGCTGATCTCGATCGGCGTACTGACCCAGCCCACCCCGTTCGTGGCGCTCGGGTACTGGTTCGTCGCACTCGCCGCGATCACCTGGTCCGGTGCCGCCGCCGCACTCGCGGTGAACCTCGGACTCGCCGGGGTGCTGATCGCACTCGCCGGTGGGGCGACCACCTTCGGCGTCGGCCAGATCGCCGACAGCTCCGCCTGGCGTACGACCGGCGCCTGGTTCTTCGTCGTCTCCGCCCTGATCGCCTGGTACGTGGCGACCGCGATGATGCTGGAGGGAACCTACCGCCGGGTCATCCTGCCGATCGGCAAGCGCGGGGGCGTGAACGTACCCGGCCGGGAGCCCCGCCAGTCGATCCAGTTCGTCGCCGGGGAGCCGGGCATCAAGGTCGGCCAGTAGCGGCGGCGCCCGCTCGGGCGTGAAACGGGGTTGAACCCGGACGGCCCGCAGGCTGGGATGGGGCAATGAAGATCCGTCGACTGGCCAACGAGGAACGTCCCACCACGAGCTGGCGCCTACAGGAGTACGCGTTCGAACGGTCGCCGATGCCGCCGGAGGAGGGGGCGAAACTCCGCGGCTACCTGCCGTACCACGAGGGCAACATCACGCTGGTCGTGGAGGACGGCAAGGAGACGCTCGCGGCGGTGAGCGTGATCCCGATGCGGCAGAACGTCCGGGGAACCGTACATCCGATGGTGGGTGTCTCCGGCGTGGTCAGCCATCCGCTGGCCCGCCGCCAGGGGCACATCCGTACGCTGCTCACCCGGCTTCTCGGTGAACTGCGCGACGAGGGGTACCCGATCAGCGCGCTCTACCCGTTCCGCCCCTCCTTCTACGGCCGGTTCGGTTTCGCCGCGCTCCCGCAGCCGCGTACGGTCAGCTTCTCCCCGGCCGACCTCGGCGAGTGGCTGCGCGCGGACCTGCCGGGGGAGCTGCGCTGGCAGCGGATCCGGGACGGCTACGACGCCCACCGTGGTCTCACCGAGCGGCTGTTGACGTCCAGGCACGGCTTCTCCCTCCTGCCCGACTACCGGGACGTCCAGCGCCGGGAGGACGACAAGCGCTGGATCGTCAGCGCCTGGCACGACGGCGAGGTGGTCGGCGCGGTCACCTACACGATCGACGGGCACGGCGGCACGCTGCACGCCGACGACCTGCTCACCGTCAACCCGCTCGGCCGGGCGCTGCTGTTGCAGTTCTTCGCCCGCCACGTCGACCAGGTGGCCCGGATCAGCACGGTGGTCGCCCCCGACGAGACCCCGGAACTGTGGGCCACCGACCTCGCCACCCACACCGAGAGCAGGCTCTCCTTCCCGAGTTCGGTCGCGCCGATGGCCCGGCTGCTCTCGGTCGACGCCCTGCGCGGCCTGCCGACCGCCCCCGGCCGGGTGCGCGTCGACATCGTCGACGACCCGTTCATCGCCGGCACCTACCTCCTCGACGGGGTTGATGGCCGGTTGGAGGTCACCCATGGCCCCGGCTCGGCGCCCGCCACTGCCACCGCCCCACCCGTCGCCACCCTGACCGCCGCCGGCATCTCCGCCCTGGCCTACGGCGTACTCGACCCCGACGAACTGCCCCTGCGCGGCTTCGGCACCGTCCCACCCGAGGCCGCCACCGAACTCCGCTCCCTCTTCCCCCGCGCCGTCCCCTACCTCTTTACCGACTTCTAACCCGCCCCCGCCCCCTCTCCCTCCCCGCTCCGGGACCCGCACTGTTGTAGAGAAAGAGTGGCTATCCCGCCCCGGATAGCCACTCTTTCTCTACAAGAGTCGCCGCGATCGGCGTCGGGTGGGCGGTGCTGGCCGCCGGGGGCGTGTGATGGGGTTTCTTCGTACATCATCTTTGATGTGCGTACATCAAAGATGATGTAAAGAGATTCGGTGAATTGCCTTCCCGTCACGCAGGCCATCCGCCAACTATGATTGCCGTCAATGACCCGTGCCCGCATCAGCGGGGTCAGCAGACGAGTTCGGTGGGGACGCGTAGATCTTCGGAGTGGTAGAGGGCCGCCACGGCGGTGGGATCGTCGGCGGCGCAGATGGCGGCGATCCGGTCGTGCAGGTTGTCGTAGTCGGCGCCGGTCTTGCCCTGGAACGACTCGTCCATCCGTCCCCACGCGTCCCACGGCAGCATTTCGACCTTGTTCAGGGCGGCGAGATCCTTGAGGGCGTTGGCCCGGATCTCGCCCGGTCCCCAGTTCCCGGTGCCGAAGACCCCGTACCGGGTTGCGTCGATCCGGCCCGCGCGGAAGGAGGCCCACGCCTCGCCGCCGGTCAGGAATTCACCGGGCCGCAGGTCGGTCGGGTCCGGCACGAGCGACTGGGCGATGATCTCGGAATCGACCCGGACCCATCGGTCGTCGCCGTCGTGCCGGTACTCGATGATCCAGTGGTCCACGCCCTGTCCGGGCTGGAAGTAAATGGCGAATCCGTTCCGCGCCCGCGCCGCTATCCCGCGGTGTCGCAGCAGCGCACAGCTCAGTACGGCAAAGTGCCGGCAGGTGCCGATCACCCGCCGGTCCGGGGCGCGGGGTACGTCGAGCGGTGCCGGATCCAGGGAAAGCAGCGCTTCGACCAGGGTGTCGGCCCGGCGGACCTGGTTCTCGGCGAACCGTTCGTCGGGCACCCCCAGCGGCTTTGCGTCGCCCGGCTGGATGACCAGCGTGTGCGCGAGCCGGCAGATCTCCACGGCCTCGGTCGGTACGCCCACCAGCGCCGACGCGGGGACCCGCTGCAGATCCGTCAGGGCGCCCGGTTCCCGGTAGTCGATGTCCATCATGCGGGGACAGTAGAACCCGCCCCCGACACTCTCGCCGGGTCAGGCGGGGATGCGGCGCATCGGGAGGTGGGGGATGCCGTCCTCGACGTACTCGGGACCGGTGGGGGTGTAGCCGTAGCGGGCGTAGAAGCCAACCAGGTGCGCCTGCGCCTCCAGCACACTCGTCCGGTCGCCGACCAGGGCCAGCGCCTCGGTCATCAGCCGGCCGGCGTGGCCGTCGCCGCGCGCCTGCTTCGCCACCACCACCCGGCCGATCCGCTCCACCCCGTCCGGGTCGGCCAGGACCCGGAGGTACGCCACCGGCGCGCCGTCCTGCTCCAGCCACAGGTGCCGGGTGCCGGGCTCGACGTCCCGCCCGTCCAACTCGGGGTACGGGCACTCCTGTTCGACCACGAACACGTCGATCCGCAGCCGGAGCAGGTCGTGCAGCGTACGGGCGTCGAGGTCGGCGAAGGAGGCGACGTGGAGGGTGAGCTGCCGCGGTTGCATCCCGCGATCGTAGGCGGGCGGGCGTCGACCGGTTCGCCGGGTCAGGCGGGGCGGGCGCCGACGGTGTCCTTGATGGCGGCGCCACGGTCGCCCTCGACGGCACGGGCGCAGTGCGCACAGCAGAAGAAGCGCCCGGACACCTCCACCCCGTGCCCGACGATCCGGACCTGACAGTGTTCGCAGATCGGCGCGAGGCTCTGGATCGCGCACTCGAACGAGTCGAACGTGTGCGAGTCGCCGCTCACCGTCCGTACCTCGAACGTCAGCCAGTAGTCGTTGCCGCAGACTTCGCAGGTTGCCATGACAATCCCCCCGTTTCGGACACTGGGTCCAGCTTGACGGGATGGACCGGCGAAGGCGGCCGAAACCGGTAAAACGGGCCCGCCACTCGTCCGCCGGGTCGCCCGTTGAACCGGGCAGCGGGTGACGGCACCGCAGGCCAGGGGCTGGAGGGCGAAATGATCAAACGGAACCGACTGTTCGGGAACCAGACCCGGGTGACCTTCTCGCTGCCGAAGGACGCGCCCACCGGCACGGTGAGTGTGGTCGGCTGCTTCAACGGGTGGGAACCCGGCCGGCACGAGCTGGTTCCGCGCCGGGACGGCAGCCGTACGGTGACGGTCCGGCTCGCCCCCGGCGAGTACAGGTTCCGCTACCTGGCCACCGGTGGGATCTGGCTCGACGACGACCAGGCCGACCAGGTGGACCAGCAGGGCGGCCGGCTGCTCCTGCACTGAAGCCGCACCGGGCCGGTGGCCGGCATCACCGGGCGTCGGGACGGCCGCCGGGAGACGGCCGTCCGTCGGGATCAGGGTCGGTCAGTGTACGTCGGTCGGGTCGAGCCGCATCGACACAGAGTTGATGCAGTACCGGGCGTCGGTCGGGGTGAAGCCCTCCCCGTCGAACCGGTGTCCGAGGTGGGAGTCGCAGTTGGCGCAGCGCACCTCCACCCGGACCATGCCCATCGACCGGTCCTCGATGTAGCGGATCGCGCCGGGCAGCGCCTGGTCGAAGCTCGGCCAGCCGCAGTGCGAGTCGAACTTCGTGTCACTGGCGAAAAGCTCCGCGTCGCAGGCGCGACAGCGATATGTCCCCGGAGTCTTGGTTTCGACGTATTCGCCGGTCCAGGCGCGCTCGGTGCCGGCCTGGCGCAGCACCCGGAACTCCTCGGGCGACAGGCGTACCCGCCACTCGTCGTCGGTACGGGGAAGCTCCTTCTTGTCAAGAGTCATACTCCAACGGTACGACGCCCGCCGAACGGTTGATTACCAACTGCCGACGACGATCGTTGGAAGGGCATGCGGGCGGCCACCAGGCCCGGCGGGGACCAGGACGGCAAGCATCAGCTAGCGGTGCTGGCCAGTTTCCGGCCGACCTGGCGGCAAGCGATCGTCAGCGGGCTCTGGGCCGGCGTCGTGGGCACGACCGTGCTCGCCGCGTCGGCGTTGACCGGACCGACCCTGCTGGCCGTACTGGTGGGCGGGACCTGGCAGTTGCGCGCCCCGCCGCAGTCCATCCTGGTGGCCGTACTGGCGCCGGTGCCGCTCGGCCTGATCTACGGCCTGGCCGTCCGGCGCCGGATCGGCGCCCGCCTGGACGAACTGGGCGTACGTAGCGTCCCGCTCGGGCTGGACGGCTTCGCGCCCTGGCGCCTGGTCGTCGACATCCGGGCGGAACGCCGTCACGGGCGCACCCTGGTCGCCGTCTACCTGCACAGCGGTGCCACCCTGCGGCTGCGCGCACCGTACGACGGGGTGCTCGGCCGGGACCCGAGATTCGAGCGCAAGCTCTTCCTGATCTGCCACGTCTGGGAGACCCACCGGGACTGGCGGGTGCCGGCCTGCACCCCCGAGCCGAGGGCGGGCGACGCGACCGACGACGGGGACTGAGCCCGCGTCGCCGGCCCGCGAGCCGAAGTAACGGGTCCCGACCGGCCCGCCGGGGACCTGCGGGGCCCGTGGTTGACATATGGTCGCGGCATGGTCGGCAGCGCGAAGGCACCACCCGTCGAGGTCGAGGTGGCGGGACATCAGGTACGGCTGAGCAGCCCGGACCGCGTCATGTTCCCGAGCCGCGGCTACACGAAGAAGGACGTCTTCGACTACTACCTCTCGGTCGGCGACGGGATCATGCAGGCGCTGGGATCGCGTCCCACCACCCTGCAGCGCTTCCCCGACGGGATCGAGGGGGAGATGTTCTTCCAGAAGCGGGTGCCGGCCCGGGGCGTACCGCCGTGGGTGCAGACCGCGGAGATCAAGTTCCCCAGCGGTCGTACCGCCGACGAACTCTGCCCGGCGGACCTGGCCCACGTCGCGTGGGCCGCGCAGATGGGGACCGTGGTCTTCCACCCCTGGCCGGTGCGTTCCGCCGACGTCGACCGCCCGGACGAACTCCGGATCGACCTCGACCCGCAGCCGGGGACCGACTTCGGTGACGCGGTGACCGTGGCCGGCGAGGTCCGGGGACTGCTCGACGAACTCGGCGCGACCGGCTGGCCGAAGACCTCCGGTGGTCGCGGCGTGCACGTCTACCTGCGGATCGAGCCCCGGTGGACCTACACCGAGGTACGCCGCGCCGTGATCGCCTTCGCCCGCGAGATCGAACGGCGCCGCCCCGACCTGGCCACCACCTCGTGGTGGAAGGAACAGCGGGGCGAGAAGGTGTTCCTCGACTACAACCAGATGGCCCGCGACCGGACCATCGCCTGCGCGTACTCGCTGCGTGCCAACGCCCGTGCCACCGTCTCCACCCCGGTCACCTGGGACGAGTTGCCGGACGTGGAGCCGGACGACTTCGACCTGCGTACGGTCCCGCCACGAATGGCGAAGATCGGCGACCCGCACGCCGGGATGGACGAGGCACCGTGGGACATCACCCCGCTGCTGGAGTGGGCCGAACGGGATGACCGGGGCGGCTCGGGGGACCTGCCGTACCCGCCGGACCACCCGAAGATGCCGGGCGAACCGAAGCGCGTCCAGCCCAGCCGGGCCCGGCAGACCGACGGGAAAACCGAATAACGACGCGTTGGTCAACCGGTTGCGGCTCGGTGTGATCGCAAAATGTGCCATTCTCCCCGCCGGGACGAAACCGCAGGTCAGGGCGGTCGTTGCTTAGGGTAACGACGATGTCGGCAGGTGGTCTCGGACGGAGAGTTGTCCCCCCTCGCCGGCCCGCACCGGACCGGTGTGAGGCACCCGTCGGCACGTCGGCCGGGCAATGCGGCACGGCAGCGGTCGGCCCACGCGGACCGATCGGAAAGTCCTCGCCACGTCGAGGAGATCATCGAACCAGCAGACCACGAACCGGCCATTCGACCTCTCGGGCGGGCGCTGCTCGCCGCCGCCGGCGGTACGCCCCACCCTGCCCACGAACAGGTCGGTACGTGTTCGGGAAGCGGTGCCTACATGGCCACGCAGGCAGAATTCAACGCCGATCCCTGGGTACGCCGCGAGATCGTCACCGCCGAGCTGAACTGGCTCGGAGACGAACTGTGCCGGCGTACCGGTCGTCCCCGCGCCGCCGCGGGAACCAAGGGCGACTACCTGCACCTCAGGGGTGCACACCGATCGCAGGAATTCGTGGAGAGGAGTCCACTCTGCACCAACCGCACCTACACCGTGCAGACCGGACTGACCGCCGAACAACTACGGCACGTCGCCGGTTTCGACTTCACCCCCGGTGCCACCGAACCCATGATCGCCCAGTCGAAGCGGCTGCTCACCGCGCTGAGAGCCGGTGAGTTGGAGGAGGTCCGGGAGATCTACTGCAACGTCGACGGCGACAAGGTGGTGGACGGCTGGGACAACGTACGCAACGTGTCGGCCACCTCGGACAGCTCACACCTGTGGCACTGGCACCTGAGCCTCGACCGGCGCCGCTGCGCCGACCGCCCGTTGATGGAGCGGATCCTCGCGATCGCGCTCGGAGACCGACCGAAGGATGAGGAAAGCGACATGATGACCCCGGCGCAGGATGGTGCGTTGTCCGTGGCCTGGCAGGCCACCGACGCGCTGCTCGACATGCAGGAGACCACGGACGGAGGCGGCCGGGAGATGCGCTTCGTCCGTGAGTTCAACCAGCTCCGTCGCGACGTCACGGCCGTGTTGAAGTTCCAGGCGGAGGCGGCGCTGAAGCCGACACCGATCGACTACGACAAGCTGGCCGAGGCGATGCTCCGACGGATCGCGAGCACCTCGCGCACCACCTGACCACCGCTCGCGGGGCAGCCGGATCCGCCCCGCGCGCCGACGGCCCGTCGTGTTCGGCTGCGGGCCGGGCGGCGTCCCCCGGGCGGCGGGCCGGCTGCCCGACGCACCCCGGCCCGGCCCGCCGCCAACCCGCCGATCGCCACCTCGTAGTCGCTCTGACCTGCCGAAACGCGACACAGGGCGGAGTCGGTGCAGGACCGTCGGCCGTGCTACCACTTGATCCCAGGGGGGCAGTCATGATGCACATCGGCCACCGCAAGCGCGGGCACACCTCAACCGACCACACTTCAACCGACCACACCTCGACCGACCACACCTCAACCGACCACACCTCAACCGACCACACCTCGACCGACCACACCTCAACCGACCACACCCGACTCGGCCGTGTCTCGACGCGCTGCTTCCGACCCCGAACGCCAGGGAGTTCACCATGCGTGCCGTAATGATCGTCTCGGGGCGGCATCCGTTCGAGACGACCCTGTTGCTGGCCGCGATCGTCTGTGGTTCGTCTCTGCTGGTCGTAGACACCCGGCCACTGTCGGTCACCGTCGCCATGCCGCTGGCCGTCCAGGCGACCTGGGAGGTGGGGCTGATCATCGCCGGCCTGGCCGGTCTTGTCGGCATCAGATGGCGTGGCCAGCTTTCCACCGGACTGGGAGTGGAACTCGGGGCCATCGTCCTGTTCGGCACCACCACCGGTATGTACGCCCTCGCGGTGTTCGCCATCACAGGCCTGGCCGGCCTGGCCGCCGGCACCTTCATCGCCGCCGCCTCAATTGCCTCCTACTGGCGCTGTTACCAGATCATCCGCGATCTCCGTCGACTCGCGCGGGTCGGCGGCACCTGCACCCTCGTCAACGTCCCCCTGCTCATTGAGGAAAATTCGCCGTGATTACCGCCGCAACCCCGTCGGCTGGCCCGCCCTGGATCCAGATCCTGCTCTCCGTGGTGGGACTGCTCGGTGGCACCGGCGGGGTGACCGCAATCGCCACCGTCGCACTGCAACGACGCAAGTTCCGGGCCGACGCTGCCGAAGTACTGACCGATACCGCCTTGACCCTCGTCGACCCGCTCAAGACCCGGGTGGCCGAGTTGGAGGCGGAAACCCAGCGGGCGCGGCGGCAGGCTGCGGTCGCGAGCCGGGAAATCGGGGAACTCCGCGACGCGGTCCAGCAGATGACCGACCTGCTCCGCCGGTGGCAGCGCGCGATCTTCGCCACCGACGCCACCATTGAGCGGCTACGGGAGTACATCCTCGCCAGTGGGTTCGGTGGTCCCGGTT
Organism: Micromonospora sp. NPDC004704; assembly: GCF_053601675.1. Classification (NCBI taxonomy): domain Bacteria; kingdom Bacillati; phylum Actinomycetota; class Actinomycetes; order Micromonosporales; family Micromonosporaceae; genus Micromonospora; species Micromonospora sp. NPDC004704. The sequence goes on from NZ_JBSGCD010000020.1 coordinate 64,533, forward strand.
CCCGGATCCCCTGACCCCGGCCGCCTGCGGCGGCCTGCGGCATGTCCTGTCTACAGCGAGAGCTTCAAACCCTCGTGGCTGGCCCGGAAACCCAGCCGGGCATAGAACCGGTGCGCCGCCGTGCGTTGTTTGTCCGTGGTCAGTTGGACCAGCCCACAGCCCCGTTCCCGAGCCTGCTCCACCGCCCAGCCGATCAGGAGTTGGCCGAGGCCGCTGCCCCGGCGGTCGGTGCGTACCCGTACACCTTCGATCTCGGCGCGCTCGGCACCGCCGCGGGTGAGCGACGGGATGAACGTGAGCTGCAACGTGCCGACCACCTCGCCGCCCTCGTCGGCCACGACCAGTACGTTGCGCGGGTCCGCGTCGATCGCCTCGAACGCCGCCCAGTACGCGGCGTCGGTCCCCTCACCGACGATCTCCCGGGTGGCGCCGAGTTCGTCGTCGGCGAGCAGTGCCACGATCGCCGGTACGTCGGTTCGCCGGGCGGCCCGGAAACTGGTCTGCGTCACACCGGCCAGCCTGACACAGCACGTCCCACGGTCACCGGGGCGGGCAGCGCAGGCCGGCGGTCGGCACGGTGAGGTCGAGCAGGTACGCGTCCACCGCCCGGGTGATGCACGCCGTCTGCGGGTACGCGGTGTGCCCCTCGCCCTCCCAGGTCAGCACCTTGCCGACGCCGAGCATGCCGGCCAGCTTCGGTGTCTGCTCGTACGGGGTGGCCGGGTCGCCGGTGGTGCCGACCACCAGGATCGGTGGCGCCCCGGTCGCCGTCCCGGTCGGGTACGGGTCCCGCTGCCCCGGCCAGTACAGACAGCTCAGCAGACCCACCGCCAGCGGCGCCCCGAACAGCGGGTACTTCGTCCGCCACTGCGACTGGAGTTCACGGATCCGGGCCAGGTCGGGGACGCTGTCCTCGTCCGCGCAGTTGATCGCCAGGTTCGCGTCGAACAGGTTGGAGTAGCGGCCGTCAGCGGTGCGCTCGGCGTACGAGTCGGCCAGCTCGAACACCTGGGTCGGGTCGCCGCCGGCCAACTCGTCGATGCCCTTGGCCAGCTCCTCCCAACCGGACTCGGTGTAGAGGGAGGAGATCACCGCGTACATCACCCAGCCGCCGGTCGCGGTCCGGCCGTTGCGTCCGCGTACCGGGGAGACGTCGGCCTTGGCCAGCGCGTCGGTGACGGCGCCGCGCGCGTCCGGCGCGATCGGGCACCGGGCCGGAGTCCGGGCGCACCACTGGGTGAAGTTGGTGAACGCCAGCTCGAACCCCTTGGCCTGGCTCTCCGAGCCGGCCACCACGTCCTGCTCCGGGTCGACCGCCCCGTCCAGCACGAGTGCCCGGATGTTGCGCGGGAAGAGCTGGGCGTACGTCGCCCCGAGCAGGGTCCCGTACGAGTACCCGAGGTAGGTCATCTTCTCGTCGCCCACGGCCGCCCGGATCGCGTCCATGTCCCGGGCCGCCTGCTCGGTGGAGTAGAGGCGTAGCTGGTCGCCGTACTTGTCGCCGCACTCCTCGCCGATCCGCCGGGACAGCGCCACCGAGGCGTCGAACTCGGCCTGGGTCTGCGGGTCGGGGTCGTACCCGAAGTTCGAGTCCAGGTCGGCGTCGGAGATGCACTTGACCGGGCTGGACCGGGACACCCCGCGCGGGTCGAAGCCGACCAGGTCGAACCGTTCGGTGATGTCGTCGGGCAGGCCGCCGAAGGCGGAGCCGAACGAGAGGTAGACGGCGGTGTCCACGCCGGAGCCGCCCGGCCCGCCCGGATTGATCAGCAGTGAGCCGATCCGGTCGCGCTGCTTGGTCGAGCGGACCCGGATCAGGGCGATGTCGAAGGTCGCCCCGGCACCGCCGGGGGTCGCGGTGGCGCCCGTCGTGGCGCCGGCCGCCTGCCAGTCCCGGGGTACGGCGATCGTGGCGCAGTCGTACCGCATGTCCGGTGCAGACCGGCCGACGAGGTCCTTCGGCGTCTCCGGGCACGGCTGCCAGTTCGCCGCCGCGCCGACCGGCCCGGCCGGTGCACGGTCCGGGGCGTTGTCCGTACGCGGCGCGAAGACCGGCAACGTGCAGCCGCTCAGCACCAGGGAGGCGGCGACGGCGGTGGCGAGCACCCGCCACCGTCGAATCATCCGGCGGCGCAGCGGTGGACGGGGCGTGCTGGTCACCAGAGGTCCTCCCGATCGGCTCAGTGGCCAGGCTACGCGGTCGTCTCCGTACCGGATCGCCGGTCACCGTGCTCATCCGTGCGGTCCGGGCCGGCGCGCCGATGATTTCGTGGACATCTCCACACCGCAGCGGGGACGATGGGCCGCATGGATCTACCGGTGATGCCACCCGTCGCGCCCATGCTCGCCAAGCCGATCGGGGACATCCCGGCCGGGCAGCTCTACGAACCGAAGTGGGACGGGTTCAGGTCCATCATCTTCCGCGACGGCGACGAGGTGGAGATCGGTAGCCGCAACGAGAAGCCGATGACCCGCTACTTCCCCGAGATAGTCGAGGCCGTACGGGCGAACTTCCCGGACCGGGCGGTGATCGACGGCGAGATCATCGTCGCCGACACGGACCGGAACACCCTCGACTTCGAGGCGTTGCAGCAGCGCATCCACCCCGCCGCCAGCCGGGTGAAGCTGCTCGCGGAACAGACCCCGGCCAGTTTCGTCGCCTTCGACCTGCTGGCACTCGGCGACGACGACCTGACCGACCGGTCGTTCGCGCAGCGGCGCGAGCTGCTGGAGCGTTGCCTCGCCGACGCGAAACCGCCGATCCACGTCACCCCGGTCACCGAGGACGAGGCGACCGCCCGCCGGTGGTTCGAGGAGTTCGAGGGTGCCGGCCTCGACGGGTTGATCGCGAAGGACCCAGGGTTGGCCTACCAGCCGGACAAGCGGGTCATGACGAAGATCAAGCACAAGCGCACCGCCGACTGCGTACTCGCCGGCTACCGGGTGCACAAGTCCGCCGACAACCGGATCGGCTCCCTGCTGCTCGGCCTCTACGACGAGCGTGACGTACTCGTCTCGGTCGGGGTGATCGGCGCGTTCTCGATGGCCGTACGGGAGGAACTCTTCGTCGAGTTGCAGCCGCTGGTCACCTCGATGGACGGGCACCCGTGGAACTACGCCGCGCACGAGCAGGGCGAACGTACCCCGCGCAAGAACGAGGTGAGCCGGTGGAACGCCGGCAAGGACCTCTCCTTCGTGCCCCTGCGTCCCGAGCGGGTCGTCGAGGTCCGCTACGACTACATGGAGGGGGTGCGGTTCCGGCACACCACCCAGTTCGAGCGCTGGCGACCGGACCGCGACCCGCACACCTGCACGTACGCCCAGCTCGAACGGGCGGTCCGGTTCAACCTGGCCGACGTACTGACCAGCCGATGACGGACGTCCCGGTTTTTCCCGTCGTGCCGCTGCCGAACGTCGAACCGGGTGCCGACCGCCGAGCCGGGCTCGCCGACACGATCGACGCCTGGACCGGCTCGGCGGCGATGTCCGCCCTGCTCGTCGCGTTCGGTCACCCGCCGGCCCTGCCGGGCCCGCTAGGCCCCCGCCTGGACGAGCTGGAACGGTTCACCGCCGAACACTGGAACTTCCGCGAGGGACGCGAACGCCACCAGGCCCGGCGGGTGGACTTCGCCCCGGAGGTCGACGAGCTGATCCGCGCGGCGGCGACGTCGCTCGGCCTCGCCGGCCGGCAGACGCCCGCCCACCGCAGCTACGACCACCTGCTGGTGCTCGGCGGCGGCGTACGCACCTCCGTGGCCCGCGCCGACTTCGCCGCTTCCGTGCTCCGGACCGGGGTCGTCACCGGAACCGTCGCCGGACTGGGCGGGACCCGGCCGCTCGTCGACCAGGAGGACGCCGTCCGGGAGATCGGTCTGCGCGACTGCCCCACCGAGGGCGACGCGGTCGACGAGGGGCTCCGGCGGGCCTTCGCACTGGGCGAGCCGACCCGGCGACGGTCCGGGGAGACCGAGCTGGGCGAGGGGTGGTGGGTGCGTTCGTACCTCGACCGGCAACCGGCCGTGCACGCCCTGGCGGTGGCGTCGTCGCGGCCCGGTCAGCGCGCCAACACCGCGGACAGCCTGTTCGGCTGGGCGGAAATGGCCGAGCCCGCCGAGGGGGAGCGGTTGCTGCTGGTCACCACGGACCTGTTCGTCCCGTTCCAGCACTGCGACGCCGTACACATGCTCGGTCTCCGGCACGGGTGCTCGATCGACACGGTGGGCCTGGATGCCGCCGTCAGCCCCTGGCTGCCACCCTCCCGTACGGACGCGGTGGTGCAGGAGATCCGGTCGGCGGTGCTCTCCGTGCGGGCGCTGTACCGGAGGATCGAGGGACTGTGACGTCACCCCCGTCACGCCTGCCCCGCCTGCCCCACCCGATCGGTTCGGGTCGGCGTTTTCGCAGGTCAGAGCTATGTTCGCCGGATGCGAGGTTGGGTTTGCACCTGCTGCGGGCGGTGGCAGGTGAGTGTCGAGCGGATTCAGGGGCGGTACCTGTACCGGCTGGTTCGGTACTATCCGGCCGAGGTCGGCGGGGGACGGAACGTGCTGGGCGAGGTGGCGACCGTCGAGGCGCTCGACCGGCTGCTCCGGGCCCGTACCCCGCTCACCCTGGCGGACCTCCGCGAGGCCGCCTGAGGCGTACCGGATGTTGAGGACCCCGGGTCTGTCGCACCCGGTCGGGATGGCGACGGCGGGAGGTCGGCCCGGGTGGATCCACTGACGTACGACGAGGTGGGGGCGACCCGTACCGGCCGGCTTCCGCCGGGTTACCGGCACCTGCGGTACCGCACCTCGATCGGCCGGGTGGACTTTGCGGCGGCCGGCGAAGCCGTACTCGACTGGCGCCTGCACCGGGCCGCCGGGGTCAGGATCGAGGCGTCCGGACCCCGCGCAGCCGAGGGCGTCACGGTGGTCGCCGGACTCGGTCTCGGCCCACTGCGGCTGCGTGCGCCCTGCCGGGTGGTGTGGGCGGTGGCGGACGGGTCGCGGGCCGGCTTCGGCTACGGCACCCTGCCCGGCCATCCGGCCCGGGGCGAGGAGGCGTTCCTGGTCGAGCGGGACGACCGGGGCGAGGTCTGGTTCGGCGTCACCGCGTTCAGCCGTCCGGCCGGGTGGTTGATGACCGCCGCCGGGCCGTTCGGGGTGGCCTTCCAGCACCTGTACGCCCGGAACCTCGCCGCCGCCCTGCGCCGCCTGACCCGGTAGCGGGCAGCGGTCAGAACCGGGCGAAGGAACGGATCGGCATCCGGGGGCCGAAGCGCGGCGCGTGTACGCCCGCAGCCGCCAGCAGTACGCAGACCCGCCCGCGATGTCCCCGGAACGGCTCCAGCAACTCGAGCATCCGGGCGTCGTCCGCCCGCGCCTGCCCGGCCAGCGCCCAGGCGACCGTGTTCGGGATGTGGTAGTCACCGACGCTGACCGCGTCGGCGTCGCCGTACCCGATCCGGACGACCTCGGCGGTGGTCCACGGTCCGATGCCGGCGATGGCGGTCAGCCGGCGGGTCGCCTCGGCCGAGTCCGCGCACCGCTCCAGCCGGTCCGCGACCGCGGCGGCCCGGCGCAGCGTGTCGGCCCGCCGTTGCTCCACCCCGAACGGGTGGAACACCCAGTAGGGCGCCGCCGCCACGTCGGCCGGGTCCGGTGGTGCCCAGAGCGACGTCAGCGGCCCGGGGGCCGGTGTCCCGAAGTGCCGGACGGTGGCGGCGTAACCCCGGTACGCCTCCTTGCCGGTGACCTTCTGCTCCATGATCGTGCGCAGCAGCCGGGGGAAGACCTGTCCGGTGGCGGGCAGCCGCAGCCCCCGGTGCACGTGCGCGAGTTCGGCCACCACCGGATGCCGGGCGGCGAGTTCGGCGAAGCCGGTGAGGTCGTCGCGGAGCCCGGCGACCGCGTCGGCCCGCTCCACCACCCAGTCGGCGCCGGGTCCGTAGCCGGTGGCCAGCAACTCCCCACCGGTACGCCGCAGCGCCAGCGTCGCCGGCCCGGCCGGGGTACGGGTGGCCCACCAGAACGCCCCGTCGGCGAACCGGGCACAGGGGTCGTGTCCGCCCATCGCCAGCAGTCCGACCGAGGCGGCCAGCGCGTAGCCGTCGGGCGGACGGATCGTCCGCGTCGCCGCCGGCCCGGTCTCGGTCACCGGCCCACTCTAGGACACCGCAACGGAAAGGCACCGGGACGCCCGTGCGCGTCCCGGTGCCTTTCCTACCCGGAGCAGGTCAGCTGTCCTGGCTGGTGGGGCCGTCCTTCCTGTCCGTCCGCATGGTCGCCGGACCAGCTGTGGGGGATGGTTGGGGACCTGAGACACACCGGCGGTGGAGGGGACCTGCGTCGGTGTGCCCGCGCCTGCTCCGGGAAGTTCCGCCCCCGGCGCCGGAATCGGCGCCGGGGGAGCCGGATCACCTGGTGACGGTTACCCGCACCACGTCGAAGGCCGGGATCTGGTTGGCCCGCTGCATCATCGGCACCCGGTGCGAACCGTCGCCCGCCCAGGAGGCGCACTGTGCCTCGCCGGCGGCCGGCAGACCGGGCACGGTCACCGTGACCTCGTCGGCCTGGGCACCGCCCTTGCCGTCCTCGGTGGCGACGAAGAACGCCGGCACCGGCGCCGGGTCGGGCGCGGCCCGGTCGCTGGTCAGCATCCGGCAGGCGGTGTGGAAGTGGCCCCGGACCAGACCGTCCTCGTTCAGGAACGAGCTCTCCTTGTAGTACCCGCCCTGACCGGCCGCGAGGAACCGGTCCCGGACCAGGTTGCGGGTGCTGACCCGGATGGTGAACGACTGGTTCACCCGTACCCGGCGGGGTGCGTTGGTGATCAGCAGCGACGGGTTGTCCTCGGCAGTGGCGACCTCACCGAACTCGGTGCTGACGCACCGGTCGCCGTTCTGGAAGCCGTCGTGCGGCTGCTTCTGGCTCCCCTCGCAGCTGTTGCCGAGGATCTCCAGCGGGGCACCCGGGTTGGCCGGGTTGCCGACCGGGGGAGCGGCGCTCGTCGTACCGGGGCGGGGGGTGCAGTTGCGGCCCCGGTTGCGGTCCTGCTGGCGGTTCTGCGCACCGGCGACCGGTGCTTCCTGGCCGTCGCCGGGGTGCTGGATGGAACCGTGGTCGTGGTACGCCGCAGCCGGGTTCGCCGGGTTCGGCGCGCTGCCCGTCGGGGCGGCGGCACCGGGGCTCAGCGTCGCCGCCGGAGCGCTCGCGCCGGGGGAGGCGCTCGCCGGGGGCTGCTGTGCCGCGCTGGTCGCCGGTGGGCATGGCGCGCCTCTACCGCGCCAGTTCGTGCCCGCGGACGAGACCTGGGTGACCGCGACGATGCCGCCGAAGACGACGACGGTGGCGATGACGGCGATCAGCCGGGTACGGCGTTGCGGGCGGGGCGACCGGCTCTGCCGGGCGTTACGGGCGGGGGTGTCGTACACGTGGAGCCACCTCTTCCTTCGAGGGTTGAATCAGCGAGGGCGGATCAGGCGGACCATGCTGTAGGCGCCGGCGATCAGCGCGGCCAGCAGCACGAGCCAGACGACGGTCGGGTTGATGCCGCCGGTGGCGGCGCGGGTGTCGACGCCGCTGAGAAGCGAGCCGGTGCCGACTGCCGCCGCCGCAGCCGCCCCGGGAGCGGGCGCCGGAGGCAACGGGAGGGATTCGTAGTCGACCAACCCGGTGCTCTCCAGCAGCGTGATATGGGTCAGTACGAACGCGTTGGCCTGTGCGGCGAGCTCACGGACCACTTCGTTGCGGGTGCCGGCCCGGACGGCGCCGATGGCCGGGAAGATCTTGCCGTGGGCGGCCCGGAGCCGGTCCACGAAGACCAGGTCGAACTGGGGGCCCGAGGCGCGCTGCATCTCGGCGAGCCAGCCCTTCTGTTCGGGGGTCGGCTCGGTCGGCAGCGGCACGCCCAGCTTCGCCGCCGCCTTGTTCACCAGGTCGTCCAACGTCATGTGCTGCGGGCCGATCTTCCCGCCGACCTCCTTGACCTTCGCCGAGGCGCCCTTGGCCACCGCCATGTCGCTGGCCGGCATCTCCCAGAGCCCGGCCAGCTTCACCTTGACCAGCAGGTCCCGGTCGGCCGGACCGACCGGCCCGGCGACGGACGGCTTGGCCGGCAACTCGGTGAGCGGGTTCGGCACCTCGCCACTGATCGGAGCGCCCGACGAGTGCGGGACCGGGGCCTGCACCGGCTGGCCGGCGAGTGGGGCGGCCACGGCCGCCACGGGCGCGACGAGCATGCCACCGAGCAGGGCGCCGGCAATTCCGGTGATCATCGTCACCGGCCAGTTCGACCGGCGCCGCGAACGAGACAGTGCGGTCAACATCGGCTCACCTCCCCTGACAATCAGCAAATCTTCGACTGCCCGGAAACCGTACGGATCATATTGTCCAGTCGTCAATCCGGGCTCAACAAGATAGGGAATTCTTAGGACTTACTTAAGTGGAACTTATGTTGGCGAAGGTCAACCCGGGACATCGTCCGTTCGGCCGATGGGTAGGGTTCAATGCCCAGGCCACAACGTTGGTCAGGGTCGCCTTGACTTTTGCGCCCAGGTCACCATACTGGCTGGTAGCCCGGAATGATATAGACACCTACCCCCGGGCCGGTGCCATCGGGAATAGGAGGACCGCAGGCGTGCGCAGTGCGCAGGAAAGCGTCCATCTCATCGCCGCGACCGTGGGATTTATTTCATTCTTCCTGCTCTGGCTCGCGGTGTTGTCCGGCCTGGTCCTGCGCAACGGCTGGGCGCTGACCCGGATCCGGCATTCGACCGCACACGCCACCCATTCCACGATCGCCCTGCTCGGGCTCTGTCTCGGCCTGGTGCACGCCCTCGTCCAGCTCGCCTCACCCGGTGGCCCGGTCCGGCTGGTCGACCAGTTCATCCCCTTCCTCAATCCGGACGACCCGATCGGCATCGGGGTCGGGGTGATCGCGCTGGAACTGCTCCTCGCCACCACGCTGTCCGTACTGATCCAGCGTCGGCTGGGGTACTCCCGGTGGCGGGCGCTGCACGCGCTGACGTACGTGGCGTTCATGCTGCTCGTCGCACACGTGCTGATCTCCGGCTCGGATGTCGGGCCGCCCGCCGTCTGGGGCAGCGTACTGGTTGCCTGGTTGTCCACTGTGGCGCTCTGGTTCACGACCACTCCGTGGGCCACCGACCTGCGTCGTGACCTGGGCGAGCGGTTCACCGGGCGGCGACGCGGGCAGGAGATCACCATCGACGTCGACGCCAACCGGTGCGCCCGGTTCGGCTTCTGCGAACACGAGGCGCCGGACGTGTTCACCCTGCGCGGCGACGGGCGGTTGGCGTACAAGGCCATGGTTCCGGCCGACCAGACGAACGCGGTGATCCGAGCCGTCGAAGTCTGCCCCGCACGGGCGATTACCCTCAACCGCGTGCCGACCACCGTGCTGACCCCGCTCCCGGTCGACCTCGACCTCGACCCACCGTCCGATCCGGACACCGAACCTGACCGGCCCACCCGCGCCGCCCGACGACCCCGACCCCGTCCGGGTCCGCGATCCGTCCCCTCGGGCAGCGGCACGGGGGTGCACCGCCGCGACGGTGCGCCGTGAGGCGGCGTGGACCACGCTCGGCGTACGACCGGGTGGTGGTGGTCGGAGCGGGACGGGCCGGCGTGGCCGCCGCCGAGGAGCTGCGCCGGGCCGGTTTCCGGGGCGACGTACGGGTGCTCGGCGGCGAGCCGGAGGCTCCGTACGACCGGCCGGCCTGCTCGAAGGGTCTGCTCACCGGACACCGGCGGCCCAGCGACGTACGGATGCCGGTGCTCGACGGCGCCGACATCACCTGGCATCTCGGCCGGCGTGCGGTGCACCTGGACCCGGATCGCCGGATCGTCACCACCGACACCGACGAACGCTTCGGGTACGACGGACTGGTGATCGCCACCGGTGCCCGGGCGGCCCTGCCGCGCGACTGGCCGGTGGGCGAACCCGGCCTGCACACCCTGCGCACGCTCGCCGACGCCTGGGCGCTGCGTGCCGCCCTGCGTGACGCCGACCGGGTGGTGGTGATCGGTGCCGGCCTGACCGGCTGCGAGGTCGCCTCCGCGGTACGCACCCTGGCCCGCGACGCCGTGCTGATCGACTCGAAGCCGTACGTCATGGGGCGTGCGGTCGGCGAGACGGTCGGCCGGCTGGTCGGAAAGGAGGTGGCCCGCGACGGGGTGCAGTTGCGACTCGGCCGCCGGGTCACCGGTTTGAACCGGCGCCGCCGGGGCTGGCTGGTCGAGTTGGACGACGGCGACGAGATCCAGGCCGACCTGGTGGTGACCACCACCGGCGAGCGACCGGACGTCGACTGGCTCGAGAGCACCGGTCTGGACATCACCGACGGGGTCCTGTGCGACGAGAGCCTGCGCGTGCTCGGCGCCGAGGGAATCGTCGCCGCCGGCACCGTCGCCCGCTGGCCGAACCTGCGCTACTCCGCCCGGCCCGTCCGCTGTGGACAGTGGATCGCCGCGTTGCAGCAGGGCCGGGCCGCCGCCCACACCCTGCTCGCCGGGGACCGGGCGGTGGAGCCGGTCACCCTGGTGCCGCGCTTCTGGTCCGACCAGTACGGGCTGCGCATCCAGGTCTGCGGTGAGTTGCCGGGTAACGCCGAGGTGACCGTCACCGAACTCCGTCCGGGGCGTCGTGACGTGGCCCGCGCCGGTGTGCTGGTCGGCTACCACGACGAGGGTCGACTCGTCGGTCTGGTCGCGGTCAACGCCCCGCACGCCTTCACCTCCATCACCCGGACCATGCTCGCCAGCACCACGATCACCGTGCCCGCACCCGTCTCCGTGTCGGCCTCCGCACCGGTTCCGGTGCCGGCTGCCGAACCGGCCGCCCCACGGCGGCTCGCCGCGGCGAGCTGAGCGGACAACTCCGACCGACCACCGGCGACGGCCGGCCGCGCCCTGTTCGGCAACGGCCGGCCGCCGCGTCGGTGGCCACCGGTCAGTACGAGTAGGAGTCGCCGCCGGTGCTCTCGGCGGCACCGCCCTCGCCGTCGGCCGGCGGCAGCGGAACGGGCTTCGGGGTGCCCTCGGGCAGGCAGCTCAGGTTCTTCTTGCCGTCGGGAGCGACCACGAACCAGGTGCCGCCGACCTTCTGGCCCTTCCACTGGCCCGGCTTCAGGTCACCGATGTAGCGGTAGACCGGCCAGCCGCCGATGGTGAGCTGGCGGGTGCCGTCCTCGCGGGTGACCTCGCCGACCTTGTCCTCGTCGACCCCGGTCACCTCGGTGTTGCCGTCGGTCAGCGACGGCGGCCAGAGCCGGGCGCAGTCACCGTTGCAGTTGCTGGTCGGCGGGTTGGCCGAGTCCTTGTCGAACCGGTAGAGGATCCAGCCCTTCTGGTCGGTGACCACCGAACCCATCTTGGCGACCTTCTTGCCGTTCAGTTCGGTGGTGAGAGGCGCGTTCGACGGCGGGTTCGGCGCGGCGGAGGCCGACGGTTCCGGGGTCGCACTCGGCGCTGCCGCCGCCTCGGCCGCCGCGTTCGCCACCGGCTCGGTGTCGGCGGCGGGCTGGGTCGGGTCGTACCCGGCCGGGGCGCAGGCCGTCAGTGCGGCCACCACGGTCATTGCGGCCAGCGTGCTCGCAATGGTCGCGGTTCGCTTGATCAGTGCCACGTGTCCTCCTCAGCTTGGCAGGTCACGGGGAAGTACGGCGATTACCGGCCGGCGGATGAGGTGATAGACGGTGGACAATTTCACAGCAAACCGTTGAACTGTTGCGGCCGGTTTCCCGTACCCGTTCTGATGGACGGCTCTACCAGGGCATTACCCCGTACGAGTCGCTGCCGTCCATCAGGAAGCCCCACAGCAGCCCGCTCGGCCCGTCCTCACCCAGAGTGGCCAGGTGGACGCTCACCTCGGCCCCCTGTTCCGGCGTACGGAATCCGCTGTTGCCGTTCAGGTCGGTCGCGCAGTAACCGGGATTCGCCGCGTTCACCTTGATCGGGGTGTCCCGCAGTTCCTTCGCGTACATGGCGGTCACCATGTTCAGCGCCGACTTCGACGACGGGTACGGCACCGAGGCGATCGGGAACAGGGGATGCGCCGGATCGGTCATGATGCCGATCGACCCGACCTCGCTGGAGACGTTGACGATCCGTGCCGCCGGGGCGGCCAGCAGCAGCGGGAGCAGGGCGTTGGTGACCGTTACGACGCCGAAGACGTTCGTCTCGTACACCTCGCGCAGGGTCGCCAGGGTGGTCTCGCTCGGCCGACCGGTCCCGTCGCCCCGGGCGATACCGGCGTTGTTGACCAGTACGTCCAGGTGTCCGTACCGGTCGGAGATCAATTTCGCCGCCCGGGCGACCGACTCCTCGTCGGTGACGTCCAGCTCCACGGCGTACGCGTCGGCCCCGCCGTCGCGCAGCACCCGTTCGGCCTCCCGGCCCCGCTCCGGGTCCCGAGCGCCGACCAGGACGGTGTAGCCGCGCCCGCCGAGCTGCCTGGCGGTGGCGAGTCCGATTCCCTTGTTCGCCCCGGTGATCAGGACGGTCATGTTGGTGGTCATGAATCCGAGCGTGCCGCCGGGCGCGGCCGGGCGGGAGAGACGCGTCGAGGCTGGGACTGGCGATACCACCCACGCCGGGTGCGGTGGGCACGGCACGCGGAGCACCATGGAAGTCATGAACACGGCGAACGGTGCGGCGACGAGCACGGCGAACGGGTCCGGGCTGCGGCGCGACGAGCTGGCGGCGTTCCTGCGCAGCCGGCGGGCCCGGTTGCGGCCCGGTGACGCCGGCCTGCCGGAGGGGATCGGTCGCCGTACGCCGGGGCTGCGCCGGCAGGAGGTGGCACAGCTCGCCGGGATGTCGATCGACTACTACATCCGGCTGGAGCAGCGGCGGGGCCCGCACCCGTCCCGGCAGGTGCTGATGGCGCTGGCGCGGGCGCTGATGCTCACCCGGGACGAGCGCGAGTACCTGTTCCGGATCGCCGGGGAGAACCCGCCCGCGACGGTCGGACCGAGCCGGGAGGTGACCGAGGGCGTACGGCACCTGATCGACTCGATGGTCGAGACCCCGGCGTACGTCGTCGACGCCAAGTACGACGTGCTGGCCTGGAACCGGCTGGCGACGTACTTCGTCGGGGACCTGTCGGCGGTCCCGGAGTCCGACCGCAACACGATCCGCTGGATGTTCCGCCGGCCCGCCGACGACCAGCACTGGGAGGACGCCGACGCGGTGCGGTTCGCCCGCAGTTCGGTCGCGGACCTGCGCGCGGCGTACGGGCGTTACCCGGGGGACCTGGGGATCGAGGAGCTGGTGACCGAGTTGCTCGGCAGCTCGACCTGGTTCGCCGAGCTGTGGGCGGACCACGACGTCGAGGTTCGTCGGCGGATCGTCAAACGGGTGGCGCACCCGGAGGTCGGCCCGCTCGAGTTCGAGTGCCAGGTGCTGCTCCTGGCCGACACCGACCAGCGGTTGATCGTCTACGTGGCCGAGCCCGGCTCGCCCACCCACGACACCTTCCGTCGCCTCGGCGGCCGGGCCGATCTGCCCGCCACCTAGGTTCCCTTCCGCGAATCGGGAATCTTCGTCGTGGCCGCCGGCAGAGTGGTCGCGGCACCCCCACGCCCCCATCGATGGTGGTGCCAGCCCCCGGTTCAAGCCTCCGGTCAGCGGGATTTTCCGGGCGCATCACCCTGCGTAGCGTCGGTCCGGCAAGGTCGCCACCGAGCACGAAGGAGACACGTCCATGGGGGATCACACCAGGCGGAGCCTGTTACGCAGGACAGCCGTCGCCGCCGCGGCCGGCGTGGCCGTCCATCAGGGACTGGCGGCGTCACCCGCGTCGGGCGCGCCGGGACCGGCGTGGCCGCCACCGTTCGGCCCGATCCGGGTCACGCCGGACGACCCGCGGTACCAGGACCTCGTACAGCGTCGTTACAACCTGCGGTTCGAGGGCACGCCGGAACAGATACGCGTCGTGGGTACGACCGACCATGTCGTACGGGCGGTCCAGGAGGCCGTACGCGCCGGCAAGCGGGTCGCGGTGCGCAGCGGTGGGCACTGTTTCGAAAACTTCGTCGACGACCCGGCCGTACGCGTGGTCATCGACATGTCGGGCATGACCGGCGTCTACTTCGACCCGAACCACAACGCGTTCGCGGTCGAGGCGGGCGCGACGCTGGGCGAGGTGTACCGGAGGCTCTTCCTGGGGTGGGGGGTGACCATCCCCGGCGGTTACTGCCCGGAGGTAGGTGCCGGTGGGCACGTCCAGGGCGGCGGATACGGGCCGCTGTGCCGGCTGCTCGGCCTGATCGTCGACTACCTGTACGCGGTCGAGGTGGTCGTCGTGGACCGCGACGGCACCGCACGGAGTGTGGTCGCCACCAGGGAGCCGTCGGACCCCAACCGTGAACTCTGGTGGGCGCACACCGGTGGCGGGGGCGGGAACTTCGGCGTCGTCACCCGCTACTGGTTCCGTACGCCGGGCGCACGCGGCGTCGACCCGACAAGGCTGCTACCCCAACCGCCGGCCTCGGTGCTGACGTTCGAGATGGAGTGGTCCTGGGAGGGACTCGGCCCGGACGCGTTCGCGCGGCTGGTCGGCAACCACGGGCGATGGTTCGAGCGACACAGCGGACCGGGTGCGCCGTACGCCGGCCTCTACAGCGAGCTGCTCCTCTTCCGCCGCCAGTCCGGCCGGATCCTGATGCTCGGGCAGGTGGCCGGCGCCAATGCCGAACGGCTGCTCGACGAGCACGTCGCCGCGCTGAGCGCCGGGTTCGCTCCGCCCTCGGCCCGCACGCAGCAGCGACTACCGTGGCTCGCCTCGGCGCTGCGCGGTCCGGGCGAGGACCCCGGCCGGTGGCGGCTCAAGACCAAGGCGGGTTACCTGCGGCGGCGCCTCACCGACCGACAGGTGGACGTCGTACACCGCCACCTCACCAGGGACGACTACGACATCGTGGGCGGGACGCTGAGCCTGAACTCGTACGGCGGACAGATCAACGCCGTCGCGCCGGACGCGACCGCCGCCGCCCAGCGCGACTCGATCCTGAAGCTCTTCTACCTCGTGGCCTGGGCGGACCCGAAGGACGAGGCCCGGCACCTGAGGTGGATCCGCGAGTTCTACCGGGACATGTACGCCGACACCGGCGGCGTCCCGGTGCCAGGCCCTGTCAACGACGGCTCCTTCGTCAACTACCCGGACACCGACCTGGCCGACCCCGGGTGGAACACGTCCGGGGTGCCCTGGCACGCCCTGTACTACAAGGAGAACTACCCCCGCCTGCGCCGGGTCAAGGCCCGCTGGGACCCCCGCGACGTCTTCCACCACACCCTGTCCATCCGCCCGTAACCCGGATCGGCAACCGCCCGGGCTGGCCCGCCCAGAGGGGCGGTCAGCCCGGGCCTTAGGAGTACGTGTCGCCGAACTCGCGTACACCGGCGACGTCGAGGGTGATCCGGTGGTTCTCCACCCAGGCGCCGGTGGCGGACCGCCAGCTCGGATCGTCCCGCTCGTCGAGGTTGCTCCAGTTGTGCCGGTGCAGGCGGAGCTGGATCGGCCCGGACGACTCGCCCGGCGCGAGGATCCCGTCGGTGAAGGTCAGCTCGACCCAGCCGGGAACCGGCGTCCCCGGCAGCGGGTAGCGGGTCGGTGTCGGGGTCGGCGGGGGCGTGCCCCCGGGACCACCGGGCGGCGGTGGCGGCGGGCCGGGCGGGACGAAGTACTGCAACGTGCGCCGGGTACGTTCGCAGCCGAGCGCCGCCCAGTCGCACTCAATCACCAACGAGGTGTTGCCGCCCTCGAAGACCAGGTGGTAACGGACCCGTACGGTGGCGAGGTCGAGCGGCCCGGTGCCGGTGTTGGTCACCCGTGTGACGTACTGGATCTGGTTGTTCGTCGGCGACCAGTCGAGGTTGAGGTACTCGACCTTCGCCAGGCCGTACGCCGTGCGGACCGTCGTCACGGGCGAGGTGTCGGAGTAGCCGCCGATCGTGTAGGCGCCGACGGCGATGCGGTATTCGGTGCCGGGGGCCAGGTCGGTCAGCGTGACGGTGGTGCCGGTGGTGCTCGCCAGGCTGCGGTAGACGTTCGGCCCGAGCGGCACCCGCACCTCGTACGTGATCGGTTCGGTGCCACCGGGCTCACCCGCCCAGGCGGCGGGCGCCCAGGACAGGGTGAGGGTGTGCGGCTCGTTGCTCACCACGACCGGGGCGCCGGGGGTGGTGAGCGCGGGGTCGTCGTCCGCGCTCACGGTGCCGACCATGGGCAGGGTCAGCAGCGCGGCGAGGACGATCGGCACGGTAACGCGGCGGGCACGCATGAGGGAATCATAAGGATCTTATTCATGCGCATCAATATTGATACCCGGAGTGCGACAACGGACCTTCCGCGCCCGCGCTCAGAGGGGAATGGTGACCAGCGCCGTCGCGGCTCCCTTGTCGTCGAGCGCCTGGATCTGCATCCGGTCGATGTCGGCGCGGGGCGCCGAGGTGGTGCTCTGCAGCAGCAGCGGTTCCGGGCGGGCCGGTGTGCCGTAACCCTCGGTCGGCACGGTCCAGCTCGACAACACCTCCGGGTCGCCGTTCTTGCGCAGCACCACCAGCCGGCAGACCCGTGGGCCGGTGAGGTTGCGCAGCGCGAACGAGACCTGGGTGCCGAACGGCCGGGCGTCGAGCAGCAGGTCGGCGCGGACGCCGGTGTCCTTGTCGGTGACGGACAACTTCTCCGCGTTCGGTACGTCCGGGAAGCTGCCGTTGGTCCACGGTGGAGCGCCGACCTGGGCCACAGGTCCGGACGGAGCGGGTGTGTTCGAACCGCCACCGACCCAGTTCGCGCCGGCCACCAGGGCCAGCCCGCTGAGCAGCGCCACCACCACGACACCCGCGGCCAGGCTCAGGATCCGCTGGCTGCGGGCCCGGCGCCGGTCCCGGCCGACAACGGTGAGCGCGCGGGTGACCATGGTGTCGTCGGCGGTCGCCCGTTCCATCACCGCCAGGTCGTCCCGGTCGACCTCGGCGAGCAGGTCCACCACCGGCAGCATCGACTCCAGCTCACCGGCGCAGGCCCAGCAGTCGGCCAGGTGCTCCTCGAACCGTATGGTGTCCTCTTCGTCGAGCACGCCCAGCGCGTACGAGGCGACGTCGAAGTGGTCGGACCGGCTCATTCGGTCACCCCCCGCTGTTGCAGCGCGGTCCGCAGGGCGCGTAGCGCGTAGTAGACCCGGGACTTGGCGGTGCCCAGCGGCAGCCCCAACTCCTCGGCGGCCTCCGGGACCGTACGGCCCCGGAAATAGGTGGCGACCAGGATCTCCCGATGCGAGTCGCTCAGCGTGCGGAGTGCGTCGGTAACCGTCATCAGGCGTAGCACCCGTTCGGTTTCGTCGGCTTCGGCAAAGGTTTCCAGGTCGCGGTCGTAGGTTTCCGCCGGCCGGGCCTGCCCGCTGCGATGTTCGTCGATGACGATCCGGCGGGCGACGGTGACCAGCCAGGGCCGCAGGGACGTCTGTCCCTGGGCACCGAGCCGGTGCGCGTTTCGCCAGGCACGCAGAAGCGTTTCCTGTACGACATCTTCCGCCCGCTGTCGGTCCCCGCCGGTGAGCCGGAGGACGAACATCAACAGAGGGCCGGCATGCTGCTCATATAGGAGCCGGACCAGATCGTCTGAACGGTTGGCCTCGGCTGATCCGGATTGGTGGCGGCCGGTAGCCGATCGTGGCGTCACGCGAACATCATTGCGGGCCGCGATCCGGGCGTCGATACCGCCCCCGGCTTCGATATCCCGTCGCGGCTGGGGTGCGCGCACCCAGTCCGCCCGGACCAGGTCGGCGGGCCGTTCTTCGGTCACCGTGTGCATTCACCCCTCCGCTTCCGGTCATCCAGCCACCGAGGGGTACGGATCAGAACCGGGAACGGATCAACGGCAATGCACCGGATCCTGGACGACCGTGATTCAGCCCGATGCGGAGCGGCTCACCCGACCCCGAGTGGTACGGATCACCCGGCGACGCCGAAGGTGCCGGCCGGGGGCGCGGCGGAACCGGTCGCCGTGGCGTCCACCACTATTTTGGCGCCGCCGACGAACCGTTCCAGCTCCTCGTCGGCCAGCACCCGGCCGGGAAACCAGTCACCGGCCGCACGGCGGGTCAATTCGGCCACCGGCGGTGGCACCCGTCCGGCGACCAGCACCAGGTTGCCGTACCGGCGACCGCGCAGCACCGCCGCGTCGGCGACCAGGCAGGCCATCGGCAGCACCGACCGGATCGTGGCGACCTGACCCCGGATGTGCTTCAGCGGCGGCCCGTCGGCGACGTTCACCAGGTAGCTGCCGGCCGGGCGGAGCACCCGTGCCACCTCGGCCGCGAACTCGACCGAGGTGAGCCGGGCCGGGGTCCGGGCACCGGCGAACACGTCGGCGACCACCAGGTCGTAGGAGTCCTCCGGTGATCCGGTCAGCGCCTCCCGGGCGTCGGCGACCCGTACCTTCAGCCGGGCCTGCGGTGGCCACGGCAGTTCCCGGCGGACCAGTTCGACCAGGGCGGCGTCGATCTCCACCACCCGCTGGGTGGAGCCGGGGCGGGTCTGCGCCACGTACCGGGGCAGGGTCAGCGCGCCGCCGCCGAGGTGCAGCACCCGCAGCGGCGTACCGGCCGGGGCGACCAGGTCGATCGCGGCGGCCATCCGGCGGATGTACTCGAATTCGAGGTGGGTCGGGTCGTCCAGGTCGACGTGCGACTGCGGGGTGCCGTCGAGATTGAGCGTGAACGATCGCGGCCGGTCGGGGTCGGGCACCAGCTCGGCGAGCCCGGTGTCGACCCGTACGGCGAGCCGGTCCGGACCTCGCTTGCGTGCCATACCCGCCAGTATCGCCGGTCGGACCCCGACCGGGCCGGCGACCATGGCCAGCGTCACCGGATCAGCGCGGGAGCCGGTTGGCGGCCACGGTCAGCGTGCGGTGCAGCAGGCGGGCGTCGCCGAGCAGGGCTCGCAGCCGGCGCTCCAGCCCGGCGATCGGGATCAGGTTCTGCGGTGCCCGAGGATCCTTGTACGGCGACGAGGCGAACCGGGGCAGCGTCACCAGGGACCGGTCGGCGAGCCCGATCGCCTCCGGGACGCTCAGCTCGGCCGAGCACTCAACCCGGACGATCCCGGCCCACGGGGCACCGGTCGTCCCGGGCAGCCGCAGGTACCAGGAGTAGCCGCCCCAGGCGGTGCCGAGCTTGAACACCGGGGACCGTTCCCCCGGCGCCAGCCGGGTCACCACGGCGGTCAGCCCGGCGTCCAGGTACTGGCTGTGCTGGGTCTTGATGTAGCCGATGGCACGTGGCAGGTCGCGCCGGTTGCGCAGCGGCCCGTCCAGGATCAGCAGGTCGTCGTCGGTCCTGGCCGCGTCGGAGACCTCGACCTCCAGGGCGGTCAGCGGCCCCTGTACGGCGGCCGGCAGCTTGCTCAGCTCACCGGTGCCGCCGACCCGGTGCAGCGTGTAGCGGACCTGACCGGCGAGCACGTCCCCGGCCGACGGGCTGGCGGTGAACAGCCCCCGTCTGACCTGCGACCCGGCCAGTTCGGCCGCCCCGCGCCGCAGGTCGCACCGGACCACGCCTGCGGCGTACGAGGCGGCGATGCCGGGGTACGAGGCACCGTCGTGCTCGCGGGTCCAGACGCTGGCGTCGATCCGGCGTACCCCGTCGACCAGGAGCACCACGTCCGGTGGCCGCAGACCCTCCGGTACGCCGACCGCCCGCCACTCGTCCGCCGGCATCTCCACGGTCGCGTCGACCTGTGCGCTGCTCGGCGCTGCCGGTCCGCCGGCCGCCTCGAACGAGGCACCGTAGGACGGGTCCCAGCCGTCGACGTAGAGCCGGGGCGGTGGCTCCTGGGTCCCGGTCATCCGATCCGCTCCACCCGTGCGGTACGGGCGTCCTTGCTGACCTCGTACCTGACCGGCACCCGTTCGGCCAGCGCCGGTACGTGGGTGACCACGCCGACCATCCGGTCACCCCGGGCGGCGAGGGTTTCCAGGGTCGCCGCGACGGTGTCGAGGGTGGCCACGTCGAGCGTGCCGAAGCCCTCGTCGAGCAGGATCGACTCCAGGCTGGCGGTGGTGGTGGAGAGGCCGGCGAGTTGCTCGGACAGGGCCAGTGCCAGGGCCAGCGAGGCCTGGAACGTCTCCCCGCCGGACAGCGTCCGTACGCCCCGGCGCAGCCCGGCGTCGTGCTGGTCGACCACGTAGAACTCGCCCTTGTCGTGGGTGAGTTCGTACTGCCCGCCGGTCAGTTCGCGCAGGATCCGGGAGGCGCCGTCGACCAGCAGGTCCAGCGCCTCGGCGAGCAGCCACCGTTCGAAGTTGTTGGCCCGCAGGTGCCCCGCCAACGACCGTGCCGTACGGGCGGCGCGTTCGTGTTCGACCCGTTTCTCGGTGAGCTGGTCGGCCTGCTCCCGCCGCTGCGCCAGGCGCCGCTGTTCGGCCTCGGCGGCTACCACCGCGACCGCCGCGGCGGCCACCGGGTCGGTGCCGGACCGGCCCGTCGGGCTGCCGGCGGGCACCCCTGCGGCGGTGAACAGGGCGGCGATCCCGGCGGCGACGGTGTCGGCGGCGGCCCGTGCCTGCGCCACCGCACTCGCGGCGTCGACCCGGTCGGCCCGTCGGCGGTCCGCCTCCCGCTGCGCCCAGTCGCGCAGCACCTCCCAGGCGGCGGCGAGGTCGTCCCGGTCGGCGGCGGGCGGGCCGAGCCGGGCGATCCGGTCGCGGGTGGTGTCGAACTCCCGGCCGGCGAGCCGGACCCGTTCCTCGGCTGCCTCGACGCCGGTCCGGGCCCGCCGGGACGCCTCCCGTGCGGTGCGGACCGCCGTACCGGCCTGGTCGAGTTGGCCGCGCAGCCTGTCCAGGGCGGCGAGTTCACGGCGCAGGGCGGCCGGTCCGGGCGAGTCGGCCAGCCGGGTGTCCAGTTCGGACAGTGCGGCGGCGAGCTGGTCGTGCCGGGCACGGGCCCGGTCGAGGTCGCGTTCCAGGGCGCGGGCGGCCCGTTCGCGTTCGGTGAGGACCTTGTTCGCGGCGTCGGCGGTGGTCCTGGCGGTGTGTCCGGCGGCCTCGGCGGCGGTCACCGCGGAACCGGCCGGCACCGCCGGCACCACGTGCACCTCCTGCTCGCAGACCGGGCACGGCTCCCCTGCGGTGAGGTGTCCGCGTAGCGCGGCGGCCCGGTCGGCGGTCTGCGCCTCCTGGTACGCCCTACGCGCCGCCTCCAACTCCACGGACGCCCGCTCGGCGTCGACGCGGGCCCGGTCGAGTGCGGCCAGCGCGGCGGTGTGGTCGGTCTCGGCGCCGGTCAGCCCGGACCCGAGGGCTTCCGCCTCGGCGGCCACCCGGTCCCGTTCGGTGTGTGCCTGCAACAGCAGCCGGAGCAGGGTCTGGTCCCCGGCCGAGGCCAGCTCGCCGCGTACCTTCTCTTCGCGTTCCTCGGCCAGGGTGACCGCCGCGACGGTCTCGGCCGCCACGGCCCGCGCGTCGGTCACCGCCCGCGCCACGGCGGCGACGTCGGCCGGCGGGTGGATCCGGTCCAGTTCGGCGAGTTCGCCGTCGAGCGCGGTCAGCCGGGCAGCCGCCGCGTCCGCCGCCGCACGGGCCCGTTCCAGTTCGGGTACGGCGGCCCGCACGTCGTCGGCCAGCCGGTGCATCGCGCCGACGTGCTCGGTGGCGGCGGTCAGGGTCTCCTCGTCGGCGTCCTTCAGCCCTTCCAGCACCTGGTTCACCGTGGTGAGCCGTGCTTCCGCCGCGGTCGCCCGCTCGGTCGCCTTCTTCTGGACCTCCTCGTAGACGCCGAGCCCGAGCAGGTTGATCAGGATCTGCTGCCGGGTGGCGGGCTTGGCGTGCAGGAAGTCCGCGAACTGCCCCTGCGGTAGCACCACACAGCTGGTGAACTGCTCGTACGGCAGGCCGACCGCGGTCAGCACCGCCTGGTCCATCTGGGCCGGGGTGCCGGCCAGGGCCTCGCCGAGGTCCTCCGGGCTCATCCCGGTGTCGAGCTTGGTCACGTCGAACCCGTCGGGCATCCGTTGCAGGCCGGCGTTGCCGGTCTTGACGTTGCCCCGGCTGTCCCGCCGGACCACCCGGGTCGCCACGTAACGGGAGCCGGCGGAGTCGAACACCAGCCGGACCCGCGCCTCGACCGCCGACGGGGCGAGGGCGTTGGCGATGCCCCGGCTGCCACCCCAGCGCGGGACGGTGCCGTAGAGGGCGAAGCAGATCGCGTCGAGGACCGTCGACTTGCCCGAACCGGTCGGCCCGACCAGGGCGAAGAAGTCGGCGTCGGTGAAGTCGATCGTGGTGGGCTCCCGGAAGACGGTGAAGCCCGCCAGGTCCAGCCGGAGCGGACGCACTACCCGCCCACCTCCTCGTACAGCTCGTCGAACAGGTCGCGTACGCCGTCGTCGTCCGGGCCCCGACTGTCCAGGTAGTCGCCGAACAGTTCCCGCGCCGAGCGACCGGCCCGTGGCGCGGCCCGGGTACGGGTGGCCGCCGCCAACAGCTCCGGATCGACCCGGACCTCCAGCGCGCGGGGGAGCAGGGCCTGCACCTCCTCGCGCAGCCCGGCCCGGGGTGTCTCGCGTACGTACACCCGCAGCCACCCGTCCGGCGCCTCGATCTCGGCCAGTTCGGCGAGGGTGCCCCGGACCGTACGCAGCGGCGAGGCGGCGGTGATCGGCACCTCACGGGTACGGGCGGCGGTGCTGTTGCCGACCTCGACAATGGTGACCGAGGGCCGGTTCTCCTCCTCGCCGAAGTCGATCGCGAGAGGGCTCCCGCTGTAGCGGATCGGGGCCGGTCCGGGCACCTGCTGTGACCGGTGCAGGTGGCCGAGCGCCACGTAGTGCGCGTTGGTCGGGAAGACCGTCGCCGGCACCGCATACCCGAGTACGGTCTGCGACTCCCGCTCGCCGCCGCCGGCCATCGCGCCGACCACGGTCAGGTGGGCGGTGACCAGGTGCACCCTGTCCGGTTCGGTGAAGCTCTCGGTGAGCCGCCGGATCAGCCGCCCGACGTGGTCGGCGTACGTCTGGTTCGCCTCGGCGGCGGTCAGCTCGTACATTTCCGTCGCCCGGACCGCGTACCGCTGGGACAGGAACGGCAGGGCGACCAGCCGCCACCGCTCGCCACCGGCGGTGACCCCGTCGACCAGGTGTTCCTCCGGGGTGTCCCGGACGCTGCCGCGCAGCGCCACCCCGGCCGCGTCGGCCCACGGGCGCAGGGCGTCCAGTGCCGGCCCGTTGTCGTGGTTGCCGCCGACCGCGACCACCTGCGCCCCGGTGTTGCGCAGCGCGGTCAGCGCGCGGGTGACCAGCCGGGTCGCCTCCGGGGTGGGCGCGGCGGTGTCGTAGAGGTCACCGGCGACGATCACCAGGTCGGGTTGCTCGGCGCGGGCGACCTCCACCACCTGGGTCAGCACCTTCACCTGCTCGGCGACCCGTGACTGTCCCTTGAGGACCTTGCCGATGTGCCAGTCGGAGGTGTGCAGGATCTTCACGGCGGGGTCCTCAGAACGGGATGTCGTCGTCGGTCAGCGCGCCGGCCCCGGAGCCGACCACCGCGAACGGGTCGGCCGCCTGGGTGATCGAACGCAGCGTCTCCGACGGGGCCTGGCCGGCCTCGGAGACCCGGGTCGCCCAGGCCGGGAAGGGGAACTCCAGGCAGAGCGGGACCGGGATGTCCGGCTGGTTGACGAACATGGTGCCGGGCTTGGCGAGCAGCGCGCGTTGGCGTTGCGCCGGGGGGAGGAAGCCGTACTCGGGGCGGGACGCCTCGGCCGGGTCGAGCCGGCCGACCACCCGGATCGCCGAGTTGGTGACGATCCGCCGTTCCACCTCGCTGGCGGTCTGCTGGGCGCCGATCAGGATCACCCCGAGGGAGCGACCACGCTCGGCGATGTCCAGCAGCACCTCCTTGATCGGGGAGGAGCCCTCGCGGGGGGCGTACTTGTTCAGCTCGTCCAGCACCACGAAGAGCAGCGGCTTGGCGGTGCCGGTCTTCTCCTTGTTCTCGAACTCGGTCTTCAGCGTCACACCGACCACGAACCGCTGCGCCCGGTCCGGCAGGTTGTGCAGGTCGACGACGGTGACCTGGGCGCTCTCCGCGGTGTTGATCCGGTGCGGGCGGCGGGTGGCCAGATCGCCCCGGATCAGCCGGGCCAGGTCCTTCTTGCTGTTGATCAGCCGCCGGGCGAACGCGTTCACCGTGCCGGTGTTGATCGCGCTGCCGGCCCAGGTGGACCGGGTCTCCTCGTCGGTGAGCTGCTCCACGATGTGGTCGACCAGGTCGGGGTAGGAGTGCACCCGTACCCCGTCGATGCTCACCCCGCCGTCGGCCGGCTGGGCGTACCGGTGCAGGTGGGCGGTGACCGAGTGGACCACCATCGTGTACTGCTGGCGTTCGTCGTCGGCGTCGGCGAAGACGTACGGCAGCATCCGGTCGGCGCAGAACTCGGTCAGCGTCCAGTAGAAGCTGTCCACCCCGGTCAGCCTGCTGCTCACGTCCGGGGTGCCGGAGGCGTCCCCGGCCCGGGGCGGGGCGTAGACCCGTACGTCGGGGAACGCGCCCGCGGTGAGCCCGAGCTTCGCGTACGCCGCCGTGGTGGCCGCGTCCAGCCGGGTGTTCGGGTGGTCGAGGAAGAGCAGGTCCTCACCCTTGACGTTGAAGATCAGCGCCTTGGCGTTGACCGCGTCGCCGCCGAGCACCCCGGAGCGGAACACCGAGTAGAGCAGGAAGGTGGCGAAGCTGGTCTTGGTCGCGACCCCGGAGATACCGGAGATCGACACGTGTGCGCCCCGGCTCCCGTCGAGGAAGTCGGCGTTGAGGAAGACCGGCACCCCGTCCCGGCCGGTGCCCATCGGCACCCGCCGTTCCATCCGGTCGAAGTGCAGCGCCGAGTCACGCGCCTCGCCCTGCGCCCGGTAGACCAGCGCGCCGGGTGACGGCGGGACGTAGAACTCCGGGTCGACCCGGGTGGTGGTGATCTCGGCGGCCTCCTGCACCTGGGCCGGGAGGGTGCCGTCGGCGATG
The DNA here is from genome assembly GCF_053601675.1 of Micromonospora sp. NPDC004704. Lineage (NCBI taxonomy): Bacteria > Bacillati > Actinomycetota > Actinomycetes > Micromonosporales > Micromonosporaceae > Micromonospora > Micromonospora sp. NPDC004704. Next base: position 89,550 of record NZ_JBSGCD010000020.1, read on the forward strand.
GCGAAGACGTCCGAGTCGAACTGCGCGCCCTCGTGCCGGGCCCGGACCTGGGTGACCACCCCGGCGATCGTCACCGGTTCCCGGTCGGGCAGCTCACGCCGGGTCACCACCACGTCGTCGAGTTGCAGGTAGCTGTCCGGTCCGACGGCGGTCCAGAACTGCAACGGGGTGGCGTCGGCGGTGCCGAGGACCCGGCCGACCACCGTGCCGGGGTCGGTCGACTCGTCGCCGATCGGCGGGGTGCTCACCGCCGGGCTCCGGTCGGCGCCGACGCCCGGACCGGCTTCGGTCCGTGGGTCGGGTCCGGCGCGCGGACCACGAGCGATTCTTGCTCAAGACACGACACGTGTTGCATCCTGCCCCACCTGTACGACAGCACGCCAAGTTGACGCGCCTGCGGGGCGGTACGGCACCGTCCGGGGTGACGGGACGGGTTGCTGTCACCCCGGACAGTCACCGGATCAGACGACGGTGCAGGCGACGCCGTTGAGGGTGAAGGCGGCCGGCCGACCGGTGTTGCCGGTGTGGGTGGCCTGGAAGCCGATGCTGGTGGAGCCGTTCGGCGGGATCGTGCCGTTGTAGCTGACGTTGCGGGCGCTCACCGCGCCGCTGGTCGGGCTGTAGCTGGCGTTCCACCCGGAGGTGATGGTCTGCCCGGCGGGCAGGGTGAAGGCCAGGGTCCAGCCGTTGATCGGGGCACTACCCCGGTTGCTGATGGTGACGGCGGTGGTCAGGCCGGTGTTCCAGGCGTTGACCGTGTAACCGACCGCACAGGTCCCACCCACCGGCGGCGGAGTGGTCGGCGGGGGCGTGGTCGGGGGCGGGGTCGTCGGCGGGGGCGTCGTCGGCGGAGGAGTGGTGGTCGGCGGGGTGGTCGGCGGGGTGGTGCTGTTCAGGCCGAAGAAGCGGATCGCCTCGGCCGCGTTCACCGGCAGGTTGTGCGACACGCCCTGCATGCTGATCGCCTCGACCGGGGCGTTGCCTCCGCTGCTGCCGTACCGGGTGCGGGTGTAACCGGACTGCGGGGTGTCGGTGAACGTCGGGGTCTGGCTCAGCCCGTGGACGTTGGTCCACTGCTTGATCTCCTCGCCGAAGTTCGGGTAACGCAGCGTCTCGTCGTTGGTGCCGTGCCACAACTGCATCCGTGGCCGGACGCCGGTGTAACCGGGATACGCGTTGCGTACCAGGTCACCCCACTGCTGGGCGGTACGGATGACCTGCCCGTTGGCGCACTGGCTGTTCCAGGTCGAGCCGTCGGTGGTGGCGAAGCAACTGTGCGGTACGCCCGCGAAGGCGGCACCGGCCTTGAACACGTCGGGATAGTTCCCGAGCAGGACGTTGGTCATCATCGCGCCGGAGGAGACGCCGGTGGCGTACACCCGGTCCGGGTCGCCGTTGTGGCGCTGCTGGACGTACCGGACCATCGACAGGATCCCTACCGGGTCGCTGCCGCCGTCGCGGCGCAGGGCCTGCGGCGAGTAGACGTCGAAGCACTGCCCACTGCGGGTCGCCGACGGGTAGATCACGATGAACCCGTACTGGTCGGCGAGCTGGGCGAACTGGGTGCCGGAGTAGAAGGCGGGACCGGTTCCGGTGCAGTAGTGCACGGCCACCAGGATCGCGGGTCGGGCGGCGACCCGGTCCGGCACGTACAGGTGCATGCGCAGGTTGCTGGGGTTGGTCCCGAAGTTGGTCACCTCGGTCAGGGTGGCCGCGGACGCGGGTGTGGCCACGATCAGGCTCAGCACTGCCAGCGCCGCCGCGGCCCCGGCCGCGGCGAGCGACCGGAGGAGTCGTTTCATGCGTTCCCCTTCTGGTGGTGGCCGATCGGGCCGCAGGGCTTGCCGGATCGCCCATGGTGGTGAAACATTCCGAAGTATGAATCGAAAGTTTTCACTGCACAAGAGATAGATGGTCATAGATATCCTCAGGTGGGAAGCCATATTGCGACCGCAAATTATCGGTACGGGCCGCGCCGCCGGATGGTCGCCGATGCCGCCGGGCGCGCGGTAAAGTGGACCCGCTGGTCCTAAAAGAGGAGGTGGCCGGTGTGGCCGGGACACTGACCCGCAAGGGTGCCGCGACCCGGCAACGGATCATCGAGGGCGCCGCCGAGGAGATCCGGGAGCGCGGGATCGCCGTCACCACCCTCGACGACGTACGCGCCCGGACCGGCACCAGCAAGAGCCAGCTCTTCCACTACTTTCCCGAGGGCAAGGAGGAACTGCTGCTCGCGGTGGCCCAGTTCGAGGCCGACCGGGTGCTCACCGACCAGCAACCCTTCCTCGGCGGCCTCACCTCCTGGCCCGCCTGGTACGCCTGGCGCGACGCGGTCGTCGCCCGCTACCTGGAGCAGGGCCAGCACTGCCCACTCAACGTGCTGGTCTCCCAACTCGGTCGCAGCACCCCCGGCGCCCAGGCGGTCGTACGCGCCCTGATGCACCAGTGGGAGTCGGAGATCAACAGGGGCCTGCGCCACATGCGGGACACCGGCCAGGTCGATCCGGACCTGGACACCGACCGGACGGCTGCGGCCCTGCTCGCCGGGATCCAGGGCGGGGTGCTGATGATGCTCTCCACCGGCCGGATCACCCACCTCGAAGCCGCACTCGACCTGACCATCGAGAACCTCCGTAAGGGCGGGCGAACCGTTCGCTAGCGCCTGTGGGTGCGTCGCGGCCGGAGGCGCTAGCGTGACGCGGTGGACGTTGCCGGGGATGGTGAACTGATCGCCGCGTCGCTGGCCGACCGGCTGGCCGCGCTCACCTTCGTCGACCGGACACCGGAGCAGGTCACCGCGCTGCTGGTGGAGGAGGTCGCCGGCTGGGCCACCGGTCGGGGCTGGCGGGTCTACCGCCGGGCGGCAAGCGTGTTGCCGCTGCCCCCGCCGTACCAGCACCGGCACTCGTTCCTCGACGTGGCCTGCGCCCGGCCGGACGGCCCGCCGGTGGCCGTCGAGATCGACAGGACCGACCGCCGCCGTTCGGTGGAGAAGCTGCTCGCGGAGGCCGGTGCCGGCCGGATCCCGATCTGGCTGCGGTGGGGGAGCAGGGGCTTCGAGACGCCGCCGCTCCCGGTGCGGTTGGTGACCTGCCCGGTGACCTCCCGGCGCGGCCCCGACCCGAAGGTACGGCTCTACTCCCGGCTGCCGGTCACCGACCGCCCCGCGCCGGCACACGCCACCACGGACCTCCGGGTCGACGAGCAGACCGACCTCTTCGCCGGCCCGACCGGGCCCGCACTGCTCCCGCCCGAGGGGTAGCCGTCCCGCCGCCTACCAGTGCCAGGCGCGCCGGGTCAGCAGGTCAGGGTGCCCGCCGAGCGTCGCCCGGACCTGGCCGGCGAGCCGACCGAGCACCGGTGCGACCAGCCACAGCAGCACCACGGCGTAGAACAGCAGGGTGCCGCGTTGCAGGCTGGTCAGCTCGGGGGTGTCGACGAACGGGAACCACAGGGGGCTGAACTCGGGCGTGAAGTGGCACAGGGCTTCCAGGTGGTAGTTGTTCTCGTAACAGGTCCACGGCCGCAACTGGCCGAAGACGAGGCTGTTCGCTGCCCCCCACACGGAGAGCACGGCCACGCCCACGGTCGCGACGTTGAACCAGGGCCCGGCCCGGCCCGGTTCCAGGCACACGGCCAGGGCCAGGGCGGCGGGCAGCATGGCGATGAGGAAGAACCTCGGCCCCCAGTACATGCCGCCGTACCAGCCCCACCAGCGGGAGTAGAGCAGCACCAGGCCGGCCACGAACACCGCCCAGAGCAGCCAGACCCGCCACAGGTCCGTACCGGCCTCCCGCAGCCGGGTGCGGGCCGGCAGGAACAGCCCCGGGGTGAACCAGAGCAGGCCCTTGCCGAACGAGAACACGATCGCGACCAGGCCCACCAGGAACGGGTACGAGAAACCGGGGTCCCCGGAGTACGGCATGACCGTCGCGCCACCGCCGTGCCCGGCGTACGCGGTGTGCAGCGGATCGCCGAACCGCCACCAGTTTTCCCCGACGATCAGGGCGGCGGCGGCCGGCAGAGCCGCCAGGTAGCGCAACCGGCGTCGCATCAGGCAGAGCACGACGACGACCAGTCCGAGCGCCACGATGGACCCGGGGGTGTTGGCGACGCCGAGGACGACGGCGACCCAACCGGCGGCCCTGGTCGCCCACCTGGTGTCCGGCAGCGTCACCGCCAGCAGGCCGACGCCGACGGCCATCGCGGTGAACATCTCGCCGTAGAAGTCCTGTACGTGCGCGGCGACCATGCTCCCGGCGACCAGGAGCAACAGCAACCGCCGGTGCGTACGCGGTGCCATCCGGCCCTGGAGCAGGAGGTGGATCGCGGCGAGTCCGATCATGAGCAGCAGGAAGTTGTACTGCACGAGCCAGATCTGGGTGTTGCCGTACCAGTCCCCCACCAGCCACAGTGGCGTCGCGAACAGCGGCCCGATCATCGAGTACTGGGTGCCCGGCAGTTGCCGCTGTTCGAGCAGTTCGAGCAGGGCCTGGTAGCGGGCGAGCCCGTCGCCCATCATCGGCGGTTTCGGGGTGACGGCCAGCAGCATCACCCCGACCGCGAGCAGGGCCGTCTCCACCGTGGCCACGATCCGGCCAGCCCTCGACCTCCCGGCCGGTGGATCGGGTTGCGCCGCCGTCTCCGGCAGCGGCTCCGGGGGTGTCTCCGCAACCGTCTCGGCGGCTGCCTCCGGGGCTGCCTCCGGTCCGTCCGGGCGGTCGGCTACAGGCGCGGTCATCGACAGTCTCCCCGTGGCGTCGGCTGGGCGGGCCGTAGAGATCCGCCTCACGCAGACTGACAGGAAACCGTTTCCCGTTCCATAGACGAATGTAGATCAATATCGGCCGGCCGGCTGAGTCGCGGCTCCGATCCGCCGCCGATCAGTCCCGGGCGTAGCGCAGCAACAGCGTCGACTCGGCCGCGAGCAGGTGCCGCAACCCCATCCCGCGCGGGGGACTGGGCGTACCGGCGGTGATCCGTCCGGCGCCCGCCCCGGCCAGCAGCGGCGCCACGGTCAGGCAGACCTCGTCCACCAGGTCCGCGGTGGTGAGCGCCCCGAACAGGTACGGCCCGCCCTCGCAGAGGAGTTGCCGGTGGCCCCGCCGGTGCAACTCGGCGAGCCCGGCGGTGAGGTCGACCCGGTCCACCAGGTCGATCCGGTCGTTCTGGTCCACCAGCCCGACCTGGTTGACCAGGCCGATCTCGGTCGACTCCTCGAACCGGGTGTTCGGGTCGGCGGTGTCCGCGCTGACCCTGATCAGGTCGGCGACGGAGGCCAGCCCCGCCGGGGCGGTGGAGCGCGCGTGGGTGAGGACCACCGGGCGGACCGGGGCCTCGGCGAACGCCGCCTGCCGGGGGTCGAGGTCCAGCGCCCCGGAGACGACCACCAGGGTCGGATACTCGGACATCCCGTGCGCGCGTCGCCACGCCCGGCGACGCTCGTCGAGGCGTAACGGGCCGTAGTTCTCCTGGCGCAGGGTGCCGGCGCCGACCACGAGGGCGTCACAGAGCATCCGGAGTACGCCGAAGACCCGCTTGTCCGGTCCGCTGGACAGCCCGGCGGAGAACCCGTTGACGGCCACCGCCCCGTCGATGCTCGACACGAAGTTGACCCGCAGGTGCGGCTGTTCGGTGCGGCCGTACAGCGCGGCGAGGGCGTCGTTGTCCAGCGGCGTACCGTCCGGTGCCGGCCAGAGCCGGTGGATCGGCGTACGCGGGTCGGTGGTCGGGGCCGGTGCGGCCGAGGTCGGCTCGGTCATTCGCCGGCCGGCCCGGTCACCGGAGGGGTCGGCACCGGGACCCGGTGCTGGCAGTCGCACCAGTTCCGGCCGGGGCACTGGTCATGCCGCCGTTCGCGGCACGCTCGGCAGATCATGCCGAAACCCTATGCGGTACGACCGGTGGCGCGCCGCGGGTCGGCCCCAGTCCGGCCGAACAGTTCCAGGGTCGGTGGCACCTGGGAGTGCAGCGGTTCGGGCAGCGCGTCGAGCGCGCAGCACGTTCCGTACGCCGAGGGTGGTGATGTCGAGCGGGCGGGTCGCGTACTCCTCGCCGACCTCGCGGCGCACCGCGGCCTCGAAGGTCTCGCCGAACTCCAGCGCACCGGCGCCGGTGTCCCAGGTGCCGGGCTCGTCGCGGGCGCCGGCGCCGCGCCGGGCCAGCAGCACCCGCCCGGAACCGTCGTGGCAGACGAAAACGCAGGAAACCGACGGCGTACGGCCCGCCGCCTCCCGCCCGAAACCGGCTGTCATCGGTGGCGCTCCCCATGGTTGGCTGGTCCCCATCCGATCATGAGATTGCCCGGACCCGCGCGCGGATTTCCCGACGCGTTCCGGTGGAGGGGTGGACCGCAGATGGCCCGACAGCACCGCTACGACACCGTCGTCACCTGGACCGGTAACCGGGGCACCGGCACCAGCGGGTACCGGGACTACCACCGCGACCACGAGGTGGCCGCCGACGGCCCGGTCACCATCGCCGGCAGTTCCGACCCGGCGTTCCGGGGGGACAGGACCCGGTGGAACCCGGAACAGTTGCTGGTCGCCTCGCTCTCGCAGTGTCACCTGCTCTGGTACCTGCACCTGTGCGCGGAGGCCGGGGTGGTGGTCACCGGCTACGTCGACCGGGCGGTGGGCGCGATGACCGAGGACGCCGACGGCGGCCGGTTCACCGAGGTGCTGCTCCGGCCCGAGGTGACCGTGGCCGAGCCGGCCATGGTCGAACCCGCGACCCGGCTGCACGCCGACGCGCACCGGGCCTGTTTCATCGCCAACTCGGTCAACTTCCCGGTACGCCACGAGCCGACCGTTGTCGTGGCCGCCACGCCGGAAGTATGACCATGCACGCATGACGTGAACGTGATGATCTCGATTAGCATCGCCAGATATGGATATCAGGAGGATCGCCGGCGCCCGTACGTGGCGACTGGCGGCCGGGCTCGCGCTCGTACTCGGGGTGGGGTTGCCGGTCGCGGCGATCTCGGCCTCGGCGGCGGCGAGCCTGACGGTGGCCGGCGCACTCGCCGCCCAGGACGGTAGGTCCGCTTCGGTCACCGGGTACGTCATCGGTCAGCCGACGGCCACCAACACGGTGCTCAGGTCGGGCTTCACCGGCGACACCGCCATCGCGATCGCCGACGTGGCGAGCGAGACCGCGACGTCGAGGATGCTCTACGTCCAGGTGACCAGCTCCTACCGGAGCACCTTCGGTCTCCAGTCCAATCCGAGCCTGCGCGGGCGGGTGGTCACCGTCACCGGGACGCTGACCGCGTACTTCGCCCACGGCGGGTTGAAGGATCCGACGGCGATGACCCTCGGCGGCTCCACCCCGACCCCCACTCCCACCCGTACCCCGACGGCCGGTCCGACCACGAGCCCACCGGGCGGTGACTACGACCGGACGTACTACGCGAGCGCGATCGGCAAGACCGGGCCCGCGCTGCGTACCGCCCTGCACAACGTGATCAGGGTCCAGACCAGGCTCACCTACGACCAGGTCTGGGAGGCGTTGAAGGACACCGACCAGGACCCGAGCAACTCGGGCAACGTCATCCTGCTCTACAGCGGGAGGTCGCAGAGCAAGAACACCAACGGGGGCAACCCGAACGACTGGAACCGCGAGCACGTCTGGGCCAAGTCGCACGGCGACTTCGGCACCGCGACCGGTCCCGGCACCGACGTACACCACCTGCGGCCCGAGGACGTCTCGGTCAACGCCTCCCGGGGCAACAAGGACTTCGACAGCGGCGGCAGCACCGTCGCTGAGGCACCGGGCAACTACACCGACAGCGACTCGTTCGAACCGCGCAACGCGGTCAAGGGCGACGTGGCCCGCATGATCATGTATATGGCGGTCCGGTACGAGGGCGGCGACGGCTGGCCCAACCTGGAGATGAACCAGTCGGTCAACAACGGCAGCAACCCGTACATCGGGAAGTTGTCGGTGCTGTTGCAGTGGAACCGGTCGGACCCGCCGGACGCCTTCGAGAAGCGCCGCAACCAGGTCATCTACGACGAGTGGCAGGGCAACCGCAACCCGTTCATCGACCACCCGGAGTGGGCGACGGCGATCTGGGGCAACTAGCGTCAGCAGCCGTGAACGAACCCACCCTGCTCGCCTCCGGTCGGGACGCCGACGTGTTCGCGCTCGACCGGAGGCGGGTCCTGCGCCGCTACCGCGACGGCGGTGACACCGCCCCGGAGGCGGCGGTGATGGCCTACCTCTCCGGCGCCGGCTATCCGGTGCCGGAGGTCCATTCCGCCGTCGGGCCCGAGATGGTCCTCGAACGACTCGACGGCGAAACCCTCCTGGACGCCCTGCTCGCCGGCCGGATCGACGTCGACCCGGCCGCCGACCTGCTGGTGGACCTGCACGACCGGCTGCACGCCCTGCCGGCCCGGCTCGGCACCGACCCGACCGACCGGATCCTGCACCTCGACCTGCATCCGCTGAACGTCATGCTGACCTCGCGCGGCCCGGTCGTGATCGACTGGCGCAACGCGGTCGAGGGACCGGCCGACTTCGACGTGGCGATGACCGCGCTGATCTTCGCCGAGGTCGCGGTCGGGGAGGACGTCCAACTCGCCGACCCCGGCCGGCTGGCACTGGCCGCCTTCCAGCAACGGGCGCAGCCGCCCCGGGCCAGCCAGCTCCGGCGGGCGTTGGACCTGCGCCGGGTCAATCCCACCCTCACCGCCACCGAGAAGGCCGCCCTCGACCGCGCCGCCGCCCTGGTCCGAACCCGCCCCGACTGACCCACCGCGCCCACCGCGCCCACCGCGCCCACCGCGCCCACCGCGCCCACCGCGCGCTCCGCCTGCGCTCCGCCTGCCGGCCTCCGTCCGTTCCGCCCGCTCCTGCCCCGCCGCGACTCCGTCCGTTCCTGCCGGCCGCCGTGCTTCCGGTCACGATGCGTAGCCTCGCTGGAAGCCGTATCGCGTTTTTCCTTTACATCCCCAGGCGAGTACGTACATCGTTTTTGATGTACGACAAATTCGCGTTACCGCTCCGGGTGAGTCCTTTTCGGGCGGGATTCGGTATCGTCGCCCTGATGGACGTGACTGCTGCACGCCGTACCGAGGAAGTTCCCGCCCTGCTGGACGCGGCGGCGGTCGACACCTCGCGGCCACTGCTCACCTATTGTGACGACGCGACCGGGGAGCGGACCGAGCTGTCCGTGGCCGAACTGGGCGGCTGGGTGGCCAGGACGGCGAACCTGCTCGTCGACGGCTGCCGGCTGAATCCCGGTGACCGCGCGGCGGTGCTGCTGCCGCCGCACTGGCAGACCGCCGCTGTGCTGCTCGGCGCCTGGTCGGCCGGCGTTTCGGTGGCCTTCCACCTGGCCGCGACCGCCGGTCTGCCGCGCATCGGCCCCGGCGCGGACCTGCCGGCCGACGTCACCTTCGTGGCCCACAACCGGCTCGACAACTGGCTGGAGGACGTACCCGAGGCGGAACACCAGTTCGTGCTCGGGCTCGCGCCGGGGGCCGAACCGATGCGCGAGGTGCCGGCCGGCTACCGGGACTACCTGGTCGAGGTCCGCGAGCACGGTGACAGCGCGCCGCCGTACGCCTCGGTCCGGCCGACCGACGCGGCCACGGTCGACGGCACCAGCTACCGCGAGTGGGCAACCGTGGCGCAGGGGATCGCCGAGTCCCACGACCTCCGGCCGGGCGATCGGGTGCTGGTCGACACTGCCGAGCAGGAACACCCGGTTTTCTGGCTGCTCGCCCCACTGTTCGCCGGTGCGTCGGTGATCCTCTGCCACAACCTCGCACCCGGCACCGCCGAATCCCGTGCCCGCACCGAAGGCGCCAACCGCATCTTCTGAGCGGCGTCGGATCCTGTCGGACCGTACGCCTAACCTGCCGTCCGTGAGCATGAACGGGAACTGGCTACGGGTGACGCCGGCCGAGCTGGCACGGGCAAAGGACGACCTCGACTGGGCGTACGACCTCGTCCGCGCCGCCCGGGAGGCTGATGACGACCGATCGTCGGGTACGGGCAAGGCGTGGCAGGCTTTCGCCTTCCTGCTGGAGCGTCGGGCTTTCGATGTCCCGATCGTGGAGGGCGCCGAGGGCTTCGTCGAATACCCCGACGCGGATCCGGAGGACGAGGAGTTCCAGGAGTTCCTCGAACATCTCGAGGAGTCGGGCAAGGACTGGGGCTACGGCCCGCCCCGCTACCTCACTCCGGAGCAGGTCGCCACGGCTGCGGCCGAACTCGCCACCATCACTCCGGAAGACCTGATCCGGGGCGTCGACCCGGCCGAGTTGCAGCGTGCCGACATCTACCCGAACCACTGGGACCGGCCCGACGAACTCGTCTGGGTCGCCCACTTCCTGCCCGACGCCCGCCGGTTCTTCGCCACCGCAGCCAAGCGCGGCAACGCCGTCATCTGCTGGATCAACTAACCGCTCGCCCACCGCCCCGCGCGGGCGCTCCGTGATCACGAAGAGTCTGACTCGCTATGACCGGCCAAGCTCTTCGTGATCAGAAGGGAGGGTGACGTTTCATATATTGATGACGGACGTTCATTTACGTTGCGTTGTCCGGCTACAGCGGATCGTTACGTTCCTCGGACCCCACCACCAAGGAGGTCCAGATGGATCGTCGGAACATGCTGCGCGCCACCGTGCTCGGCGCCGGCGCCGTAGCGCTCCCGTTCACCGCATGGTCGGCGGCGTACGCGGCACCGGCGCAGAACGCGACCGGCCCGTACGGTCCGCTCCAGGCCGCCAACAGCCACGGCATCCAGCTCCCGGCCGGGTTCACCAGTCAGATCGTTGCCCGCTCCGGCCAGGTGGTGCCCGGCACCTCGTACACCTGGCACAGCGCGCCCGACGGCGGCGCGGTGTACGCGAACGGCACCGGCTGGGTCTACGTCTCCAACTCCGAGACCAGCTCCGGCTCCGGCGGCGGCGCGTCCCGGATCCTGTTTAACTCCAGTGGCGCCGTCACCGGGGCGTCCCGGATCCTGTCCGGCACCAACAACAACTGCGCGGGCGGCAAGACCCCGTGGAACACCTGGTTGTCCTGCGAGGAGGTCGACCTCGGTCGGGTGTGGGAGACGTACCCGCTCGGTGGCACCGCCGTGGTGCGCCCGGCGATGGGCCGGTTCAAGCACGAGGCCGCCGCCGCCGACCCGGACCGGCGGGTCATCTACCTCACCGAGGACGAGACCAACGGCAAGCTCTACCGGTTCATCCCGAACACCTGGGGTGACCTGTCGGCCGGTGCGCTCCAGGTCCTGGTTGCCGGCAGCGCCACGTCCGGCTCGTTCAGCTGGGCCGCCGTACCCGACCCGGACGGCTCCCCGACCGTTACCCGGTCGCAGGTCTCCGGCGCCAAGTCGTTCAACGGCGGTGAGGGCTGCCACTACTCCAACAACACCCTGTGGTTCACCACCAAGGGCGACAACCGGGTCTGGCAGCTCAACCTCGCCAACAACACCTACGAACTCGCCTACGACGACAACCTCGTCAGCCCCGGCTCGGCGCCGCTGACCGGCGTCGACAACATCACCGGTTCCTCGTTCGGTGACCTCTACGTCGCCGAGGACGGCGGCAACATGGAGATCTGCGCGATCACCCCGGACGACAAGATCTCCGTGTTCCTCCGGATCACCGGCCAGGGCTCGTCGGAGATCTGCGGTCCCGCGTTCACCCCGGCCGGGAACCGGCTGTACTTCTCGTCCCAGCGCGGCACCTCGGGCTCCTCGTCCGGCGGCATCACGTACTGCGTCACCGGCCCGTTCCGCACCTGAACCGGAGCGTGCGGGGGATGACCACTCGTGTAGAGAAAGAGTGGTTATCCCCCGCCGGATAGCCACTCTTTCTCTACACGAGGCGACGCTTGTTCCGCCGCCCGGTGGTTAGCTGCGTGGTGTGGATGGTTACCGGGGTACGGCCTGGCTCGACTGGTGGACCAACTCGTCCCTGCGCTTCAGCACCGAGGTCACGGTGGTGATTAGCACCTCGGAGGCCGGTTGGGAGGCGACGGCTCACCTGGTCGAGGACGACGACCTGCAAGGATTCGAGATCCTTCGCGACCTCGATCCGCTCTTCAGCCTGCGATTCGCTGACGACAGCACGATCCCGGTGACCGTATGCCCGCTCGACAACAACGGCGTAGGTTTCACCCTCAGCGAATACCGGGACGAGCCCGAAGACGACTGACCTGGGACTACCCGGCCGGCTGCGCGTGGCGTAGGCCGTGCACAAAAGCCGCCCAGCCCGACCGGTCGAACGTGAGCACCGGTCCGTCCGCGTCCTTGCTGTCGCGTACACCGACCGCGTCCCGGAGATCGGCTACCTCGACACAGTCTCCGTTGCCGCCGCCACTGGAGCGTGTGCTTTTCCGCCACTCGGCACTGTGAAGCTCCACTGCTGCCCATCCCTACGTCGCGGGGACCGTTCAGCTGTCGCGAGCGCCGAGACCGCCGACGAACGCTGTCCAGCTGGCGCGGTCGATCGTGAGCACCGGCCCGTCGGCGTCCTTGCTGTCGCGTACGCCGACCGCGTTCCTGAGATCGGCCACCTCGACGCACTGGCCGTTGGTCTGGCTCCTGGTGCTCTTGCGCCACTCGGCGCCGGTCAGCTCCACAGCGGTTCTCCTTCGCCTACGTCAACTCGTACGCAATCGCCGCGATCAGGTCCCGTGTCTTGGCGGAGCTGAGCGCAGACGAGTGCAGGTGCGTGTAGGCAACGGTAACCCGTCTCATGTCCTCCTCCTTCTCCAAGTACACGTCTCCGGCGAAGCTCTCCACGTAGGCAACTGGCGTGTGGACCTCTTCCGGGAATTCCAGTATCGATACCGAACCGAGCATGCCGGGGTGAGCGCCCTCGCTGAACGGCAGGGCCTGGACGTTGATGTTCTTGCGCTGGGACAGCGTGACGAGATGTTCGAGCTGGGCGCGCATGACGGCGGGTCCGCCGACTACCCGGCGCAACGCGCCTTCGTCGATGATTGCCCAGAGTTGAACCGGCGGATCCTCGACCAGGCACTCCTGCCGCGCCATCCGCACCTGGAGTCGCCTGCTCAGCTCCTCCGGGCTGTCGTTGAGGCGTTGTTGATCGAACAGAGCCCTGGTGTAGTCCTCGGTCTGAAGCAGGCCGGGTACGGCGGCCAGTTCGAAGTTCCGGATCGCCGTGGCGGCCGACTCGAGTCCGATGTACATGCTGTACGGGTTCGGCAGTTGGCCGTATTTCGCCCACCACCCGCGTTCCTTGCCCTGCTTCTGTAGGTCAAGGGCGGTCTGGCGCTGGCGTTCGTCGGTGATCCCGTAGCGGTTGAGCATCACGATGACGTCGGACCGGCTCGTGCCGACGTCGCCCGACTCGATCTTGTAGATCTTCGAGGCGGAGCAGCCCAACTCGGCCGCGATCTCCGCGTGGTCCACTGCGGCTTTCTCGCGCAGTTGTCGCAACTGCCCGCCGAGTTGCCAGCGAGCGATGGTGGGGCCGCTTGCCCTCGCCACGTGTACCTCCCAATGAGCGGTCATGGTCAGTCTCGCCTCCCGGTCCTCCAAGTACAAGCTCGGATCGAAGAGTCTCACGAACTAATCTTCCATGGAAGTCTCGACTTCCCAGATTTGCTTTGGCACGATGACTTTCGATCGGCCTTGGCGACTTCGATCAGACGAGGGGATGTCGTGTCGATGTATCAGGTGGGATTCGCGGTGGTGGGGGCGGTGTTGCTCGGCTTCGTCGCCGGGCTGGTGACCTATCGGAAGTCGCGGTGCTGGTGCACGGTCTGCGGCTCGGGACTGCGCTGCCTCACCTGCCTGCGCCTGGGCCACCTGGAATGAGTCGGATCGCAGGGCCGAGAGGGGGCCGGATGGATCGGAACGCGGGGCGGAATGGCGTCTACCGGGGCGGCCGGGGGCGCCTGGTCCCGGTGGACGTCCGGGGCATCTCCTTCGGGTGGACCCGGATCGGGCGGCGGGGTTATGCGCCGGCCGAGGTGCGGGGCTTCCTGTGGCGGGTCGAGCGGGAACTCTCCGCGCTGTACCGGGAGTTGGCCGCGGCGCACGACGAGGCCGAGCACCACCGGGCGGCGCTGCGCGAATGGCAGTCGCGGCACGGTAGCTGTCCGCGCGAGGCGCCGGCTGATCGGCGTACGGCGGAAGGGGCGACGACCGGCGACCGGCGCAACCAACGGGGCTGGCCGTGGCTGACGCGTTGATCCATGCCCCGATCAGGCCGACCTGGCTGTGTCGGGCCTGCGGGAGTCCGTGGCCGTGCCTGACCCGCAAGCGGCAGCTCAAGGTGCTGTTCCAGTGCGACGCCGTACGGATGCGCCGGCACCTGGTGCGTTATCTGGCCGACGCGGTAGCCGACCTCGGCGAGTCGAGCACCCGGCAGCTCACCGAGCGGTTGCTCGGCTGGTGTGACCGTCCGCTGCCGCGTCCGCCGTGAAAGTTCTGCACCACGAGAGATAGATTTTGGGCTATTCCGTTGAGTCTGCGTTACGCCGCTGACCTGCGTGGTATTGATTGATGGTGCGTGAACTGTCGAGCCCGCAACGGCAGATCTTCCAACTGAAGGTCTCGCTTTCCGATGTCACGCCCGTGGTGTGGCGGCGGGTGCTGGTGCCGGGTGGTTACACCCTGGACCGGCTGCACCGCGTCCTCCAGCACGTGATGGGTTGGCAGGACTGCCACCTGCACTCGTTCGAGATCGACGGTCTCCAGTACGGCGAGCCCGACCCGGAGGGTGAGCTGACCCTGCGCGACGAGCTGGACACCCGGCTCGACGCGGTGGTCGGCAAGGGGAGCAGGTTCCGCTACACCTACGACTTCGGTGACTGGTGGGAGCACGACGTCACGGTCGAGGACGCGTTCGGTGCCGATCCGGGGGAGCGGTACCCGATCTGTGTGAGCGGTGCCCGTGCCTGCCCGCCGGAGGACGTGGGTGGTGCGTTCGGTTACCGGACCTTCCTGGTCGCGCTGGCCGATCCCGACCATCCGGACCACGAGTCGATGCGGGAGTGGATCGGCCGGTCCTTCGACGCGGAGGCGTTCGCTGCCGACCGTGCGACCACGTTGACCCGCCGGCTCTGCTGAATGCTGCGGCGGCTCCGTAACACCTTCTTCGCTCTTTGTGACCTTGGGCGGCGGCGGTAACGAAATGGGAACGCTCCCATCGGGGTATTGACACCCCGGAAACCCCCCGGCAATCTCATGGGAGCGCTCCCGGCCTGTGTGGCTCGCGCCACAGCATCGATCCACGATCTTCGTCCGGGTAGCCATCCCCAACCCGTACCACCGCGCCCCCCACCACACATACATGCGACCTGAGAGGGGTCAGGATGAGCGTCACGTCCCGCCGTCGGCGGTTCGCGGCAATCGCGATCGCGTCCGTCGCCGTGTTCGCCACGACGGCCTGTGGCGACGACTCGTCAAGCGAGCCGGCCGATCCCAACGCGCCCATCACCCTGATCGTCGACGTCTTCGGCGACCAGGGCTTCGGGTACGAGAGCCTGTACGAGGCGTACAAGAAGGACCACCCGAACGTCACGATCCAGGAACGCGGCAAGGGCCTCGGCCTGGGCGACTACAACACCCGGCTGACCCAGCAGATCACCGCCGGCTCCGGCGCCGGTGACATCGTCGCCCTCGAAGAGGGCACGATCGTGCAGTTCTACGCGCAGGCCGACAAGTTCGTGAACCTGGCCGACGAGGGTGCGAGCGGCCTCAAGGCCAACTACCTGCCGTGGAAGTGGGAGCAGGGCACCACCCCGGACGGCAAGATCCTCGGCCTCGGCACCGACGTCGGCTCGATGGCGATCTGCTACCGCACCGACCTGTTCAAGGCCGCCAACCTGCCGACCGACCGCGAAGAGGTCGGCGCGCTCTGGCCGACCTGGGACGCGTTCATCGAACAGGGGAAGAAGTTCGCCGCCACCGACCAGAAAAACAAGTTCGTCGACTCGGCGACCAACTTCTTCAACGTCGTACTGAGCCAGACGGCGGGCGCCGGCACCGGCTACACGTACTACGACAAGAGCAACAAGCTGGTGCTGGACACGAACCCGGACGTCAAGACCGCGTTCAACCTGACCACCAAGATGATCGAGGCGAAGCTCTCCAACAACCTCCAGTCGTTCTCCAACGAGTGGAACGCCGGCTTCAAGAACGGCACCTTCGCCACCATCGCCTGCCCCGCCTGGATGACCGGGACGATCAAGGGTCAGGCCGGTGACGCGGCGGCCGGCAAGTGGGATGTGGCCAAGGCTCCCGGCAGCGGCGGCAACTGGGGCGGCAGCTTCCTCGCCGTACCGAAGTCGAGCAAGCACCAGAAGGCGGCGGCGGAGCTGGCCAAGTACCTGACCAGCACGCAGAGCCAGATCGAGGTGTTCAAGAAGCTGGGCAACCTGCCCTCGCAGCCGGCCGCGCTGAGCGACCCGGCGGTGACCGCGGCGACCAACGCGTACTTCAGCAACGCGCCGGTCGGCAAGATCTTCGCCGCCGGTGCCACCGAGCTGAAGCCGGTCTACCTCGGCCCGAAGAACCAGGCCGTACGGACCGCGGTGGAGAACGCGCTGCGCGCGGTCGAGCAGGGACAGGCCGCCGACGCGGCCTGGCAGGACGCGTTGAAGAACGGTGCGGCCGCCGGTAAGTGACCCCGGCCGTGAGCGCGGGTGGCGCCGACAGGTTCGCCCTGTCGGCGCCACGCCCTAGTTGAAGGACTTCCGATGAGCCTGGATCTCGACCCGGCCCCGCCGACCGGCCGGCACAGCCACCGGACGGACGACGAGCGGGGACCCCGGCGTGCCCCCCGACGTTCGCTCACCCGGCTGGACCTCAAGGTCTCGCCCTACCTGTACATCCTGCCGTTCTTTGTCATCTTCGCGATCTTCAGCGCCTATCCGATCGGTTACACCGTCTGGATCGCGCTGACCGACCGGTCGCCGATGAACGCCACCATCAGCTTCGTCGGCCTGGACAACTTCGTCGAGATCGGCCAGGACCCGCAGTTCTGGAACGCGGTGGTCAACACCTTCGGCATGTTCGCCATGTCGACCGTGCCGCAGTTGCTGATCGCGCTGCTGCTGGCCAACGCCCTGAACCGGCGGATCAAGGGCCAGACCTTCTTCCGGATGGCCATCGCGATGCCGATCATCACCTCCACCGCGGTGGTGGCGCTGATCTTCTCGATGATCTACTCCCGGGAGTTCGGCCTGGCCAACTGGCTGCTCGACCTGGTCGGGATCGATCCGATCGACTGGCGGGCCAACCGGTACGCCTCCTGGTTCGCCATCTCCACCATGGTCGACTGGCGGTGGGTCGGCTACAACGCGCTGATCTACCTGGCCGCTATGCAGTCGATCAACAAGGACGTCTACGAGGCCGCGGCGCTCGACGGCGCGTCCAAGACCCGGCAGTTCTGGTCGATCACCATCCCGCAGCTCCGCCCGACGATCATCTTCACGCTGATCATCTCGACCATCGGCGGTCTCCAGCTCTTCACCGAACCGCTGCTGTTCACCAGCGGTTCCGGCGGCATCTCCGGCGGCTCGCAGGGTCAGTTCCAGACGATCACCATGTACCTGCTCGACGTCATGAACACCCGGTTCCGGTGGGGGTACGCCGGTGCGGTGGCGCTCGTGCTCTTCGTGCTGATCGCGGCCATGTCGGCGATCAACTACCTGTTGGCCCGCCGCATCAGCTCGGACAAGTGAGGACCCGACGATGACTACGACGACGCTCGGGCCCCGGCCCTCGCCACTCACCCCGCCAAAGGGGCGCCCGCCTCGCAACCGTGCCGAGCGGCTCTGGAAGGCCAGCCCGCTGACCTGGGTCGGCCTGGTCTTCGCGGTGATCCTGTCGCTGTTCCCGTTCTACTGGATGATCGTCATCGCCTCGCGTACGAACGACGCGGCCAACTCCTGGCCACCGCCGTTCCTGCCCGGTGGCAAGCTCGGCGAGAACATCGAACGGGTGCTCGCCAACGGGGACGCGAACATCGTCAAGGGGCTGATGAACTCGTTCCTCGTCTCCGGCACGATCACCATCGCCACCGTCTTCTTCGGCTCGCTCGCCGGCTTCGCCTTCGCCAAGCTGCGGTTCAAGGGCAAGAACGCGCTGCTCCTGATCATCCTCGCCTCGATGATGGTGCCGATCCAGCTCGGGGTGCTCCCGCTCTACATCCTGATGGCGAAGCTCGAGTGGCTCAACACCATGCCGTCGGTGACCGTACCGTTCCTGATCGGCGGTTTCGGGATCTTCATGATGCGCCAGTACGCCGAACAGGCGGTCCCGAACGAGCTGATCGAGGCGGCCCGGGTCGACGGCTGCTCCACCTGGCGGGTCTACTGGCACGTGGTCGCCCCGGCCCTGCGCCCGGCTGCCGCCGTACTCGGGCTGCTCACCTTCATGGAGCAGTGGAACCAGTTCTTCTGGCCGTTCGTCGTGCTGGCCGATCCGGCCAACCCGACCGTGCAGATCTCCCTGCGTAGCCTCAACTCGGCCTACTTCGCCGACAACTCGCAGATCTTCGCCGGCACGTTGATCGCGACGCTGCCGTTGTTCGTCGTGTTCGTACTCTTCGGCCGCCAGATCATCGGCGGCATCATGGAAGGCGCCGTCAAGTCGTGACCAACGAGCTCATCTTCCCGAGCACCTTCCTCTGGGGTGCCGCCACCGCGGCGTACCAGATCGAGGGTGGTGCCACCGAGGGTGGCCGTACCCCTTCGATCTGGGACACCTTCAGCCACACCCCCGGTCTCACCAAACAGGGGCACACCGGCGACGTCGCCTGCGACCACTTCCACCGGTTCCGTGACGACATCAAGCTGATGGCCGAAATGGGGCTGAAGTCGTACCGGTTCTCCCTGTCCTGGACCCGGATCCAGCCCGGCGGTGTCGGCCCGGTCAACCCCGAGGGGGTGGACTTCTACCAGCGGCTGGTGGACGACCTGCTCGAGCACGACATCGAGCCGTGGGTGACGCTCTACCACTGGGACCTGCCCCAGCCGTTGCAGGACGCCGGTGGCTGGCCGCTGCGGGACACCGCCGAACGGTTCGCCGACTACGCGGTGCTGGCCCACCACGCCCTCGGCGACCGGGTCCGCTACTGGACCACCCTGAACGAGCCGTGGTGCTCGGCCTTCCTCGGGTACGGCTCCGGGGCGCACGCCCCCGGACTCAGCGACCCGGAGGCGGCGGTCCAGGCCGGTCACCACCTGATGCTCGGCCACGGTCTCGCCGTACGCGCGATCAAGGAGGCCCGGCCCGACCACGACCTGGGCATCACGCTCAACCTGTACGCGGTCTCGCCGGAGCGGGACACCCCCGCCGACGCGGACGCCGCCCGGCGCATCGACGGGCTGGCCAACCGGTTCTTCCTCGACCCGATCCTGCTCGGCGAGTACCCGCCGGACGTGGTCGAGGACCTGGCCCAGGTGACCGACTTCAAGCACGTACGCGACGGCGACATGGAGATCATCTCCACCCCGCTCTCGGTGCTCGGGATCAACTACTACAGCCGGCACGTGGTGGCCGCCCCGATCGAGGGGGTGGAGCCGGAGCCGTACTGGCGGGCGCCGTCGAACTGGCCCGGCAGCGAGCATGTCCGGTTTGTCACCCGGGGTGTGCCGGTGACCGACATGAACTGGGAGATCGACGCCCCCGGCCTGGTCGAGGTGCTGGAGCGGGTGCACCGGGAGTACCCCGAGCTGCCGCTCTACATCACCGAGAACGGGGCCGCCTTCGTCGACGAGGTGGTCGACGGTGAGGTCGACGACATCGACCGGGTTGCCTACTTCGACGCCCACCTGAGGGCCTGCCACACCGCGATCTCTTCGGGCGTGCCATTGCGTGGGTACTTCGCCTGGTCCCTGATGGATAATTTCGAATGGGCATGGGGCTACACGAAGCGCTTCGGCATGATCCACATTGACTACGACAGTCAGCTTCGTACCCCCAAGTCCAGTGCCAGGTGGTACGCCGACGTGATCCGACGTAACGGTCTGGCCGCACAATAACCGGGGCCAGCCAGTAACCGGGGTGTCGGCACCAACCCGCGCCGGGTCGGTGCCGACCCACCCCACCGTCGGAGGAGCACACCATGACAACCCAGCGCACCCGGTCACTCGGGCGGCCCACCCTGGACGCGGTCGCCGCCCGTGCCGGGGTCGGCCGGGGCACGGTCTCCCGCGTCGTGAACGGGTCACCCCAGGTGAGCCCGGAAGCGCGGGCAGCGGTCCAACAGGCCATCGCCGAGCTGGGCTACGTACCCAACCGCGCCGCCCGCGCGCTGGTCACACAGCGTACGGACTCCGTCGCGCTGGTCGTGTCGGAGTCGGAGGAGCGGGTCTTCGGCGAACCGTTCTTCGCCGGCATCGTCCGCGGCATCAGCTCCGGACTGCTCGACACCCCGATGCAGCTCTGGCTCGCCATGGCCCAGTCACCGGCGGAACGGGAGCGGGTCGAGCACCACCTCACCCCGCAGCACGTCGACGGCGTACTCCTGCTCTCCCTGCACGACTCCGACCCGCTGCCGACCCTGCTGGAGCAGCGGTCCCTGCCGGCGGTCCTCGGCGGTCGCCCGGCCAGGATGCTGCAACCCGGCGCCCAGGCCGCCTACTTCGTCGACGTGGACAACGCCGGTGGAGCCCGGCAGGCGGTCGAATACCTGGTGGAGAAGGGTCGGACCAAGGTCGCCACGATCGCCGGACCGCAGGACATGGGCGTCGGGGTGGCCCGGCTCGCCGGTTACCGCCAGGCCGTGCAGGCCAGCGGCCGGCCGGTCAGCGAACACCTCATCGCGTACGGCGATTTCAGTGAGAGCAGCGGCACCGCGGCCATGCGGCGGCTGCTCGAACAGTGCCCGGACCTCGACGCGGTTTTTGTCGCCTCCGACCTGATGGCCTGCGGCGCCCTGCGGGCCCTGCGCGACGCGGGTCGGCGGGTTCCCGAGGACGTGTCGGTGGTCGGCTTCGAGGACGCGCCGATCGCCCGCCAGTCCGACCCGCCGCTGACCACCGTGTACCAGCCGGTCGAGGAGATGGGCCGCCAGATGGCCCGCCTGCTGATGTCCCGCATCCGCCACGAGGACCTGCAAACCCCCTACATCCTCCTCGACACCCACCTGGTCCACCGCGCCTCCGCCTAACCCTCCCACCCCCCAAGATCCCCCACTCTTGTAGAGAAAGAGTGGTTATTCGGGGCGCGATAGGCACTCTTTCTCTACATGAGGCGCTCGGGAGGGGCGGGAGGGCGGCGCGCTCGGGAGGGGCGGGGTCAGGCGGGGGACCAGCGGCGGAGTTCGCGGCGGGCGAGGGAGGCGCGGTGGACCTCGTCGGGGCCGTCGGCGAGGCGCAGGGTGCGGGCCTGGGCCCAGAGGGCGGCAAGCGGGGTGTCCTGGCTGACGCCGGCGGCGCCGTGGGCCTGGATCGCCTTGTCGATCACCCACTCGGCCATCGCCGGGGTGGCGATCTTGATGGCCTGGATCTCGATGTGGGCACCCCGGTTGCCGACCGTGTCCATCAGCCACGCGGTCTTGAGCACCAGCAACCGGGCCTGCTCGATCCGAACCCGTGACTCGGCGATCCAGTCCCGGATCACCCCCTGCTCGGCCAGCGGCCGACCGAACGCGACCCGCTCCGACGTACGCCGGCAGAGCAGCTCCAGCGCCCGTTCCGCCATCCCGACCAGGCGCATGCAGTGGTGGATCCGCCCCGGCCCGAGCCGTGCCTGGGCGATCGAAAACCCGTCCCCGGCCGAACCGACCAGGTTCTCCGCCGGCACCCGTACGCCGTCGAAGCTGACCTCGGCGTGCCCGCCGTGCGCCCCGTCGGTGTAACCGAAGACGGTCATCCCGCGCTCGACCGTCACGCCGGGCGTGTTCCGGGGGACCAGCACCATGCTCTGCTGCCGGTGCCGCTCGGCGCCCGGATCCGTCTTGCCCATCACGATGAAGATCTCGCACCGGGGGTCCATCGCACCGGACGACCACCACTTGCGCCCGGTCACCACGTACTCGTCGCCGTCGCGTTCGATCCGGGTCGCGATGTTCGTCGCGTCCGACGAGGCCACCTCGGGCTCGGTCATGCAGAACGCGGACCGGATCTCCCCGTCGAGCAGCGGACGCAGCCACCGTTCCCGCTGCTCCGGCGAGCCGAACTCGGCCAGCAGCTCCATGTTGCCGGTGTCCGGCGCGGCGCAGTTGAGCGCCTCCGGCGCCAGGTACGGGCTGTGCCCGGTCAGCTCGGCCAGCGGCGCGTACTGGAGGTTGGTCAGGCCGGCGCCGTACTCGGGATCGGGCAGGAAGAGGTTCCACAGGCCCCGCTTGCGCGCCTGGGCCTTGAGTTCGTCGAGCACCGGGGGCCGGGTCCACGGGTCGGCCGCCCCGGCCACCTGGGCAGCGTGCACCGGCTCGGCCGGATAGACATGGTCGACCATGAAGTCGCCCAGCGCCTCGTGCAGTTCGGCCGTACGGGCGTCGAATCCGAAGTCCATCTGCTTTCCTCCTTGTGCTCAGGGGGTCTCCGAGGGCTCAGCCGAGTTCCGAGGGTTGCGGGAAGCCGCCGTGCCACAGCCCGTACCCGACCAGCACCAGCACCGCCGGGGCGTACGCGACCAGCAGCAGCCGGCCCAGCCCGGCCCGGGTCGACCAGCCCCAGCCGCAGCCGACGATCGCGACCACCAGACCGAAGACCGCCGTGCCGCCCTCCAGCGAGTTCGTCGCGTGGGTGAGCCCGACCAGCAGCGCCAGCAGGTAACCCCCGATCCCGTGCGGCGGGGCGGACCGGGCGAAGGTGGCGGCCAGCGCACCGAGGACGAGCGCGGCTCCCGCGTACCAGAGGTAGTGCCCGACCACCTCGTCCCAGAGGTGGGACGCCGGTCCCGGCGCCACGTTCCCGATCGAGTTCGCGGCCACGTGCACGCCCTTACCCTCGGCGTAGACCAGCGCGCCGACCAGGTAGACCGCCCACACCGTCCGCCGCGCGCCGCCGGCCGCGAGCGCCACCGCCGCCGGGACCAGCACCGCGTACGGCACCAGCAGCTCGGCCCAGTCGGCCCACCGGGTCGGGCCGACCGTACCGAGCCCGCCGAGCGCCCCGCCGAGATGGTGCAGCAGCCCGTACGCGAGGGCGAAGACGACCAGCGCCTGCCGAGCGGGGGCCGGGGCCCGGGGCGTTTGGTCCTCGCCGGGCGGGCGCATCGGTGCGCGGGATTCCGCGTCGGCCACCGCGTCAGCCCCGGGGTACGGCGGTCAGCCCGTGCTCGACCAGCGGGAATACCATCTCGCCGATCCGGTCGAAGCCGTCGCCCACGGTCTGCCCGAGCGTGTGCCGGTAGTGGATGCCCTCGCAGATCACCGCGAGCTTGAAGCAGCCGAGCGCGATGTGCCAGTCCAGCGGGCCGACGTCGACGTCGCTGCGGTCGGCGTACCGCTCGATCAACTCGGCACCGGACGGGAACCCGGCCCGGGGGCCGAGGCCGTCGGCGACCGGGTTGCCGACCGTCTCCTCCCGGTCACCGAGCACATCCCAGTACGTCAGCAGCAGCCCGAGGTCGGCCAGCGGGTCGCCGAGGGTGGCCATCTCCCAGTCCAGCACCGCCCGGATGGTCGCCGCCGCCGGCTCCGCGTTCTCCTCGGGACCGGCCTCGGCCAGCAGGTTGTCCAGGCGGTAGTCGCCGTGCACGATCCGGCCCGCGTTGGCGCCCTCCGGTGCGGTGGCAGCCAGCCGCTCGCGCAGTTCCGCCATGCCGGGCAGGGGTCGGCTGCGGGACTGGTCGAGCTGTCCGCCCCAGCGGCGTACCTGCCGGGCGAGGAAACCCTCGGGGCGGCCGAAGTCGGCCAGGCCGACCGAGGCGGGGTCGACCCCGTGCAGCACGGCCAGGGTGTCCATCATCGCGAGCGCCAACGCACGCCGCTGACCCGGGCCGAGCCGGTCGGTCTGCGCCCGATCGCGGTAGACCACCCCGGGCACCCACTCCATCAGGTAGAACGGGGCCCCGATCACCGTGTCGTCCGGGCAGAGCAGCAGCGCGGCCGGGACCGGGACACCGGTGCCGGACAGGGCGGAGATCACCCGGAACTCGCGGGCCATGTCGTGCGCGGTGGCCAGGACGTGGCCCAGCGGGGGACGGCGCAGCACGAACTCGCGGGCACCGGCGCGTACCCGGTAGGTCAGGTTGGACCGGCCACCGGGGATCAGCCGGGCCCACGGTGCCCCGTCGACCAGGTCGGGACGGTGGACGCTCAGGTGCCCGGCGAGCCGGTCGAGATCGAGACCGGCCGGCGACTCCTCCGTCGGTACGGGCCCCGGAACCGGGGCGGGCGACGTCGGCTCCGGCCGGACGGCGCTGCCCGGCGGCTCGGTCATCCGAACAGTTGATGGCACCTGGGCCAACTTGTCAAGGACGGGTGTTTGCGGCCGGGACATGGTGCGGCAACAGGGGCGAAATGGTCAGCGGGCAATCTTGGTTCAGGTAAAGCGGCGTGCAGACGCCGTCAGCAGGCGCCCGGGGTTCCCGCGCCGACTCGTCGACGGAGGAACAGAGAGATGTTGCTGAGGGTTCGGGTGACCCTGCCGGACCGACCGGGCGCGCTCGGTCAGGTGGCCCGCACGCTGGGCGTGGCGGGCGCCGACATCGTCCAGGTGATCGTGCTGGAGCGGCTCGGTGGGCGAGCTGTCGACGACTTTACCGTGGTCTGGCCCGGCGCATCCCGGGTCGAACGGCTGATGGCCGGGTTGGCGGCGATACCCGGCGTGCAGGTGGACGGCGTCTGGCGGGCGATCGGCGCGCCCACCAGCGGGGGACAGGATGCCGAGTTGCTGGCCCAGGTGGCGGGGAATCCCGGCGACGGGCTCGCGACGCTGGTGGACGCCGTACCCGGTCTGTTGGCGGCGGACTGGGCGGCGGCCGCGGTGGTCCCGGCGGACTGGGCGTCCCGGCGGGGGGCGGCGCTTCCCGGGGCGCCCGGTGGGGCACCGGCGGTGGCGTACGCGAGCTGGCGTGCGCCGAACCCGCTGACCCTGCCGGAGGTGACGCCACTACGGGCCCGGGCAATGGACGGGCCGGTCGGCACCCACTACGTGGCGGCGCCGTTCGGCCGGGCGGGGCTGGTGCTCATGGTGGCTCGGGTGGATGCGGAAGGCCTGTCGGCGGCAGGCTTCCACATCACCGAGGTGGACCGGGTGGCGCAACTGGTACGGGCCGCGGCGGTCATCCTCGGTGACCGGCTCGACCTGGTCAGTGCGCCCCCGGCGGCCATCCGATCGTGACCGCTCGACGCTGACGCGGAGTGACCCGTGACGAGCCCGGCCGATGGGCCGGGCGGACCCGGGAGAGGAGCTGAGATGGCGCTATGGCGGATCAGGGCGACGGTCGATGACCGGCCAGGTTACCTGGCGGTGTTGACCGCCAGTCTCGCGCTGCGCGGAGTCAACATCCTCAGCGTGCAGGTACACACCACCGAGGCCGGCGCGCTCGACGACTTCCTGGTCGACGCACCGGAACGACTGACCGCGGCCGACCTGGTCGCGGCGGTGGAACGCGGACGCGGACGGAACTGCTGGGTGGCGCGCAGCGAGGCGCGTGGCCTGGTGGACCAGCCGACCCGCGCGTTGGGGCTGGCCAGCCGGCTGGTCCGGGACCCGGACGCGCTCGGTGAGGCGTTGCGGGCCCTGCTCGGGGCCGACGCGGTCACCTGGCGCCCGGCACCCGGACAGAGCCGTCCGCAGCCCGGACTGGAGACCATGCGACTGGCCGACCCGGCCGGCGGCTCCTACGAGGTGCTCCGCGCCGCGCCCGGCTTCACCCCGGCCGAGTACGCCCGCGCCCAGGCGCTGGTGGACCTGGCCGCGAACGTGGTACGGCGTACGGCCGACCAGGTCACCCTGGTCCTGCCCGACGGCGCCGAACTGACCGTACGACCGGCGACCGCGGACGACCTGCCGGCGGTGCTGGCGATGCAGAACCGCTGCTCGGCCCGGACCCGCTGGCAGCGTTACCTGGGCGCGGCGACCCCATCCCCGGACCGGTTGCGCCAACTGCTGGAGCCGGCGCGGGGGATGACCCTGCTGGCCGTGGCCGGCGGTGTCGACGGCACCCCGGAACGGGTGGTGGCGATGGCCAACCTGGTGCCCGAGGGTGCGCTGGCCGAGGTGGCGCTGCTGGTCGAGGACGCCTGGCAGCGGCGTGGGCTGGGCGGCGCGCTGATGCGCCGGCTGGTCGCGTACGCGAGCCGGGGCGGGTGCGCGGCGTTGGTGGCGCACGCGTACGCCGACAACCTCGGCCTGCTGCGGGTGCTGCACCGGGTGGGTCGGCCGGAACCGGTCGAGACCGACGGTGACCTGGTGACCGTCACCCTGCCGCTGAACGGCGCCGACCTGGCCGTCGCGGCCGGCCTCGGCGCCGACCCGACCACCGGGCGGACAGTCGCCGACCCGGCCGATGCTTCCGCCGATGCGGCGGACGAAGACCCCAGCGGCCCGGCTCCGGTGCGGAGCCGGGCCGCCGGAACAGCCTGACTGGGGCGAAGGGGAGAGGGTTCCTTCCTGTGGGACGGCAGGAAGGGACCCTCTCTCCGCTACTTCGGTAGCAGCACCGGACACCACTAATGATCACTTACGGTGATCGCACGTCAGGCACGGCGAAGGCCGGCTCGCGCACCATGAAGACGTCGACCGCATCCTCGGTCTCAGGTCTGAACCCGTGCCGCTCGTACAGCCGACGGGCCGCACTGCCCTGTAGCACGTTCAGCCGGACCAGGGTGCCGTCGCGGTCGCACCGCTCCAGCAGCCCACGCAGCACGGCCGTACCGATGCCGCTGCCCTGCAGGTACGGGACCAGGTAGAAGTGCTCCAGCCAGTGGGCGTCCTCGGCCGGCCGTAGCGACACACAGCCGGCGAACGCCCCGTCCACCTCGATCACCCAGGTGTGCTCCGGTGCGAATCCGTCCCGCAGTCGCTGCCGGACCCGTTGCTCGTCGTACCGCCCGAGCCGTTCCAGGTCCACCCGCAGCACCGCGGCCCGCAACTCGGCCACCGCCTCGATATCCGCCACCGAAGCCGGCCGGATCTCCCAGTCCGCCATGATCGCCAAACTATCGCGCCAAGCTGACGACCTGCGGCAGCAACGCTGGTCGGAGACCAGCGACGACGGAAATCCGTCGCCAACAGCGGATGCCCGCTGGGAAAATGCCGCGCGTGCCCGAGGACCTCATCCCCGATGAGGAACTCTCCCGCCGGGCCAGCGATGGCCCCGCCGAGGCCCTGCCGTTGCGACACTCTCCCGGACCCGTTAACTGCACGGCGGTCCGCGCGACTTGAGGGGACAACCAGCAACTATGACCGACACCAACCGAGAAATACTGCGCACCACATTCGGCCAGGACGCCGAACTCTACGATCAATGCCGTCCGACCTATCCGCCCCAGCTGTTCACCGACCTCGCCACATTCGCAGGTCTCGGTCCACACGCTCGGGTGCTGGAGATCGGATGCGGCACCGGCCAAGCGACCCTGCCCCTGGCACAACTGGGATGCCATGTCGTCGCGATGGACCTCAGCCCCGACATGGCCGCCATCGCCCGACGCAACCTCGCACGGTTTCCGAATGTCACCGTCGTCGCGGCGGCCTTCGAGGACTGGCAGCCCCCGGACGGAACCTTCGACGCGGTTCTCTCCGCGACCGCGTTCCACTGGCTTGACCCCGACGTCCGCATGATCAAAGCCGCTGACCTGCTGCGTCCCGGCGGATCTCTCGGCATCGTCTCGACTCACCACATTGCCGGCGGGACGAGCGCCTTCTTCGCCGACGCGCAACGATGCTACGAACGTTTCGACCCCACAACACCGCCCGGCATGCGCCTGACGACCGATGACGAGACCCCCGAGGAGGCGGCAGAGTTCGATCGGTCGGCACGATTCGGGCCAGTGGAGTTCCGGCGCTACGAGTGGCAACAGACCTACACGGCCCACGAGTATCTGAACGTGCTCATGACCTACTCCGGCAATCGAGCCATGGCACCGCAGGCACGCCGCGGCCTGTTCGCGTGCATCACCCACCTGATCGACGACGTCTACAACGGAGAAATCACCAAGCAGTACCGGACCCGGCTCGCCATCGCCCAGAAGACACCGTGACTCGGCTCGGCATCCGATCTGCGCACTGCTGTCACCTCGGGCAGATGGCGAACGGACGGCGCCTCTCCAACTTGACCGCACGAGCCAGGTCGCCGCGCCAGTTCGCGAACCCGAGCGCTCAACGGTGGCCGTACTGAGGGTGGACACGTCAGTTCCCGCCTGTCGGCGAGGTGTTCCAGGACAACCCCTCCTCCCAGGGTGTGTCCCGCAAGCTCGGGTACGACAACGACGGCATCTCCGTCGACGCCCGTCACGGCGAGGTCGTGGTGTCCGACCGCCTGCGGCTCACCCGAGAGAAGTGGAACCGGCAGGAGCGGCCGACCGTGACGGTCGACGGCGCATGGCCGCCTGCCTGCCGATGCTCGGCCTCTGACGGTGTCCGCTCGTACCGAGCGGCTGCTCCCGGCACTCATGCAGGAGGCGCGAAGGAGCGGATGTAGGCCAGGGCCGCGTTCATCGATGCCCGGAGCGGTCGGGTGTCCCGCATCGTCTGGCTGAGGAGGGTCCCGCCCTGTAGCGCGGTCAGCAGGGCGAGGGACAGCTCGTTCAGGTCCGCGTCCGGGTGTAGCTCTCCCCGGTCCTGCATGGCGAGCAGGCCGTCGTGGAGCAGTGACTGCCATCGGAGGAACCCCTTGCTGAGATCCTCCCGCGACTCCTCGTCGGTCGCGCTGAGTTCCCCGGCCAGTGAGCCGAGCGTGCATTCACCGCGACCGTCGTTCTGTTCCTGACGTTCGATCGCCGCGTCGGCCCACGCCCGGAGGGCGTCGAAGCTGTCGAGCAGGCCCATCATCGGCTGGCCGGGGACCGGTGCCGCGTCGGCCTGACGGGTGATGACCGCTCGGATCAGGGCCTGCTTGCTGTCGAAGTAGTGGTAGATCTGCGAGCCGCTCACCCCGGCCGCCCTGCGGACATCCTCGGTGCCGGTACCCGCGACCCCGTGCACGGCGATGAGGTCGGTGGCCGCCTGCAGGATCCGCTCACGGGTCGCCTGCCCCTTGCGCGTCAACCGACGGGGCTCATCCGCACTGTCTGTCACGAAGGCCACCCTACCGGAATGGGTTGCACAACCCAAAACTTGCTGCTAAAAATTGGGTAGCCCAACCCAGAAAGCAGGTTGTCATGTCTGTCGACACTGATCTCGCAGGTCGTACCGCGCTGGTGACCGGCGCAACCGCCGGCATCGGCCGCGCCGTGGCCCTCAAGTTGGCCGACCGCGGCGCCGAGGTCGTCGTGCACGGCCGCGATCCGGGCCGGGGGAGCGAGGTGGTGACCGAGATCGTCGCGCAGGGCGGCCGGGCGCGCTTCGTGGTTGCCGACCTGGCGAACCCCGAGGAGGTCGCCCGGCTGGCCGACAACGCCGGTCAGGTGGACATCCTGGTCAACAACGCCGGCATCTACGTCTTCACCAGCACGCCGGAGACGAGTGCGGAGAGCTTCGACCGGCACGTCGCGATCAACACCAGGGCACCCTTCCTCCTGGTGGGTGCCCTGGCGCCGGCGATGGCGAAGCGCGGCTACGGTGTCGTCGTCAACGTCACCTCGACCGCGGCCACCTCGGCCGCACCCGTCGGTGCCGCGTACGGCGCGTCGAAGGCTGCCGTGGAACTGCTGACCCGCTCCTGGGCCACCGAATTCGGTGCCAGCGGAGTCCGGGTCAACGGCGTCTCGCCGGGCCCGGTACGCACCGCCGGCACCGAGCAGATGCTCGGCGAGAACATCGAGGTGCTCGGGCAGGTGAACATTCGCGGTCGGGTGGGAGAGCCCGACGAGATCGCCGATGTGGTCCTGTTCCTGGTCGACGGCCGCAGCAGCTACCTCAACGGAACAGTGGTGGTCGCCAACGGTGGCGAGCGCAGCTCACTGCCCGGCTGAGCATGGCACCGGTACCGGTTTCTGCCGGTCATCGGTAGATGAGATCCATGGTGTCGGTGTGGCCCGGCCAGGTGAGGGTGAGATGCCAGCAGCCGGGCTGGGGCAGGTCGATGATGGAGGGTCCGGGCCCGCCGGTGACGCGACGGGTCGCGGAGGTGTCCGAGGCGTCGAGTTTCGCCTCGATCACGAGATCGCCGGGCGGGTCCGAGACCTTGGACACCCAGAGGATCTTGTTGGTCGGGCCCTCCGGCCGGGCGACGGTGAGCGGGTACCCGAAGATCGCGCCGACGATGTCACCCCGGTCGCCCAGAACATGCGGCATGCTCGAGTCGCCGGAGAACCCGGCCCGAGCCCATTCGGGTAGCGGGCCGGTGTCGACCGGGGAGCCGCAGCCCGTCCTGGTCGGGCTCGGCGCCGCCGGAACAGCGGGAGCCGACCGTACGGAGGGGTCCCCGGTCGTGCACCCGGCAAGCAGAATGACAACGGCCGAAACGAGCAGGGCGGCCGACTGCGGAAGTCTCATGCACCTGCGAGTCACCACGTGCGCGTCAGGTTCCCGGCAGCAACCGGCTGAGGAGCCGGGCCGATGCGACCCGGCTCCTCGGCGGATCAGTACGGGCGCAGCGACGTGAAGAACCGCCTCAGTTCGCCGGCGAGCAGGTCCGGTTCCTCCAGGGGCATGAAGTGTCCGCCCCTACCCGGTTCGTTCCAGTGCCGGATGTCGGTGCAGGCGCGTTCGGCGATCTCGCGCGGGAAGTTGGCCTGGGACGGTTCGGTGCTCACCGTGAACGCGGCCGGGACGGTGATGTCGGGTCGTGGGCTGTTGTGGTCGAAGTCGACGTACTGCCGGAACGTCGAGCCGATCGAGCCGCTCGCCCAGTACAGGGTGATGATCGTGAGCAGGGTGTCCCGGTCGAAACGGCTCTCCAGGTCCCCGTGGTTGTCGCTCCAGTCCCGGTACTTGTCCACCAGCCACGCCGCCAGTCCGGCCGGGGAGTCACCCAGCGCGGCGGCGACGGTGTCCGGTCGGGTGCCCATGATGGCGCTGTAACCGCCGTCGGTCAGGTCGTACGCCGCTTCGGCATCCAGGTACGCCTGCTCGGCGGGGGAGATCGGGTGGGCGTCGAAGCTGGCCGGGAACGGCGGGTGGATCAGGTGGATGCCGGCGACCTGTTCGGGGTACAGGGCGCCCAGCCAGCCGGTGACCGCACCCCCGATGTCGCCGCCGAAGGCGCCGTACCGGTGGTAGCCGAGGATGTCGGTCATCAACAGGTGCAGCGTCCGCGCCATCGCCGCGCGGGTGAGCGGACCCTCCGGCAGCTCCGAGTAGAGGAAGCCGGGCAGTGAGGGAACCACCACGTCGTACGCCTCGGCGGGGTCGCCCCCGTGGCCGGCGGGGTCGGTCAGGCGGTCGACCAGTGGCAGCATCTCCACGAAGCTGCTGGGCCAGCCATGGGTCAGGATCAGCGGCAGCGGCGCGGGCGCGCCGGACGGACGCTTCCCGCGTACGCGAAGGAAGTGCAGCCGGCGGCCGTCGATCCGGGCCCGGTAGTGCGGCAGGGCGTTGAGTTCGGCTTCCCGGGCGCGCCAGTCGAACCCGTCGGCCCAGTAGGACACGAGATCGCGCAGGTAGTCGGGGTCGGTGCCGGCCTGCCACGGCCGATCGCCGCTGGCGGCGGTGAAGCGGGTACGGGCCAGTCGTGCCCGCAGGTCATCGAGGGTCTCGTCGGAGACGTCGATGCGGAACGGGGAGAAGGTCATTGTTCCTCCGGTCAGGAGGGCGCTCTCCCCGACGCGAAGTCAGCGGACAGGGATGGCCGGGTGGAGCGCCCAGGCGTCACGTCGGGTCTTCACCGGGCTCACCTCCCCTCATCGCTGACGCGGCCACTGTACACATCGTCGGTCCGGTGGAGTTGACAGCGGCATAGCTAGCGGGAACGGTCCGATGGTCTGCCGGACCGACCCGACCGCCGGGTGTACGCCCTGACCCCGGCCGGGCAGCAGCGGGTCGCCGCGTGGCTGGCCGAGGTGAGCTGGCCGAAGCCGGACCTCACCGAGTTCCACCTGAAGCTGGTGGCCGCCGCGTCCGCCCGGTTGGCCGATCCGGTGGCCTCGTCTTCCAGTCCTTCCACCCGCTTCCTCGATGCTCGCCCCGGCGCTCGGCGTCCTGCTCGCCGTCGCCGTGCTCACCGCCATCCCCGTGCTGGCCGCCGCACGTCGCCCGGTGGCGGACACCCTCGCGTCCGCACCGACCTGACGGCCCCCCACAGTTCCTTGGACAGGGAGGGCTGGCCGACTCGGCTCACCCTTCGGTGGCGACTGCCGCGATGGCGGCGTGTGGCCGATGAGTGCCGTCGCCGGGCCGCTGCAGGCGCTCGACCTCCCTGAAGCCGGCTCGGGTCAGTCGCTCGGAGAACTCGTCGACGGGCCAGCGGTAGGCGGTCACGACCTTGTGGTCGAAGGCGGCGACCTCGTCACCCACGAAGATGGCCAGCACCAGCGCTCCGGCCGGGGCCATCACTCGACGGAACTCGGCGAGCACGCCGTCGAGCTCCTGCGGCGGTAGATGGATCAACGAGCCCCAGGCCAGGATGCCGGCCACGGAGCGGTCGGCGGCGGCGAGATTTTCGAACGACCCGAGTTGGTAGCTACCGCTCGAATGGGCCGCCCGCGCATGGGCGATGAACTCGGGGACCATGTCGATTCCCGTTGCGTTGACGCCCAGCGAGCGAAGGTGTTCGGTGATATGGCCGGGTCCGCAGCCCAGATCGAGCACCGTGCCCGGTCGGCCCGCCAGATGTCGCCCGATGAAGGCGAGGTCGTCGGCGTGTACCCGCTCGCTCGTGCCGAACAGCTCGATGTAGAGGTCCGCGACGGACCCGTACGCCTGCCGGACCTGATCCACGTTCACCACGCGACTATAGAGGCTCGGATCGGCAGAGCCAGCGGCGCACGCGTCGCTTCTCGCGGTGCCCGCATCCGGCGATCCGGGGGCCAGGTCGGACGAGCCCATCCACCGCGCTGCGACGCCGTCAGTTGCTGTGGGACGGGGTCCCGGCGCCTTCGGGCAACAGGTACGCGGTCAGCCGGTCGGCAAGTTGCTCCGGGTGGCTGAGCGTCACCGAGTGGCAACCGTCGATCTCGTCCGGGGTGGTCCCGAGCCGTTCGGCGGCCACCCGGCGCTGGAAGTCCGCCAGGAAGAACTGGTCCTGTCGGGTGATGAGGACCTTCGTCGGCACGTCCGGCCAGACGCCCAGCGGCCACGGCTCGTTCCACTCCGCGCTGACCTGGTCCCGGACATGCGCCCCGGCCTCGGCGACGATCTCGGCCGGTACGCCGTTGTAGAACTGCTCCTGCTCGCTGAGCCCCTCCACGCCGCGGTAACCGGTGTTGCCCCACCAGTCCCCAGGGCTCTCACCGGGCTTCGGAACCATCGGGGTGAGCAGGACAATCAGCCGCACCGGCAGCCTGTCGGCAATCAGCGGCGCGGTGAACGCACCGTACGAGTGTCCGACGACCACGAGGTCGCTCCGGTCCCCGATCGCGTGGACGACCGTCTCGCGGAACTCGGCAAACCCCGCCGACCGGTCCTCGATCGGCAGCTCCGGCACCACCACGTCGTGACCACGGCTGACCAACTCGGGAACCAGAAGATGCCAGTCCCAGGCGCTGCCCCCGCCGCCGTGGATCAGTACGAAAGTCGCCATGCCCCGAAGCCTCACACACGGGCACGACATCCTGGCCACGTGTCCGGGTTTGCCACGCCAGCCAGCCACCGGATCGAAGCGCTGCTCGGGTCGCGGGTACGGGGGGCACTATCGTTCTGGCGTGCACATCCGTTTTGACGTCCCAGCCGATCCCGCGTACCCGGGCCGCGTGGCCGCAGCGCTCAGTGGTGCTCGGCTGCGCAAGCACACCTACATCGGCGCGCTCCTGGCGGCGGTCGGGGCGATCGGTCTCGCCGTCTCGCAGGGGTTCGCGTGGGGCGACAAGATCTCGCCGCTGTGCACCGCGCTGGTCGTGGCCGGCCTGCTGTCGATGCTGTACCTGCCGTGGGTCCGGTTGCGCGCCCGGCGCCGCTCCAGCGGCTACGCGGTCGAGGGCGCCTACGACATCACCGACGACAACATCATGATGCGCAGCGGTTCGGAGTCCGGCGGCATCGCCTGGGACGGGGTCGCAAGGGTGAGCGACACCCCCGAGTTCTGGATCGTGTACGTCGGCCGGATGCCGGCGACCGTGATCCCACGCCGCCTGATGTCCGCCGAGGACGCCGAAACGTTGCGGGCCTACATGGCCGAACGTGGGCTGCTCCAGGACCGGTGAACTCGACCCTTCTCAGTCTGCGGGTGACGGCTCGGTGGGCCGCGCCGTGAAGAAGCGGGTGATGTCGTCCGCTGCGGTCGGGGACAGCATCATCGCCTGGACCCGTGCGGACATTTCGGCGATCGAGTGCGTTCTGGTGAACATCGCCTCTTCGTACGTCCGGATCGCCGAGTCCGGTTCGGTGGGGTTGGCGGCGAGTGCGCCGGCGAGTTCGGCGGCGTCGAGCATGGCCTGATTGGCACCCTCGCCGACCGGCGGCATGAGGTGCGCGGCGTCACCGATGAGGGTGATGCCCGGCTGGTTGGCCCAGCGCGTGCCGATGGGCATCGCTTCGATCGTGCGCGGCGTCGGCGCGCTGTCGCCGGCTTCGATGAGTGCGGTGAGGCTCGGGTCCCAGCCTTCGAACATCTCCAGCAGAGCGCGCTTACTACGGTACGAGTCGATGTCGCGATCTTCTGCGCGTAGTGAGATCCCGACCCGGATGCTGCCGTCGCCGAGGCGTTGAGCCGCGAGGATCTGGTTCACGCCGATGCACCACAGGTTGCCGGGGCCGACCAGTTCGGCGAGGCCCGGGTGGCGCCGGTCGGCGTCGCTGATGCTCAGCTCGACCAGGGTGGCCACGTAGGACAGTTTCACGTCGGTCAGCAGTGGCCGGACGGCCGAGCGTGCGCCGTCCGCACCGATGAGGATGTCGCAGTCGGTTCCGCGGCCACCCTGGAACGTCAGCCCGAAGCCCCCGCCGGATCGTGGTGTCGCCGAAAGGAGCCGGTGCTGCCAGGCAACCGCGTCGCCCGGGAGCGAATCCAGCAGAAGATCACGCAGGACGCTCCGGTCGATCTCGGGACGCCCGGAGAATGATCCGGGAGATGGCTTGTGATGCACGAGGGTGCGTCCCGCGGGGTCGAGGATGCGATGTTCCTCGCCCTCGGGGCGCGCCTCGGACCGGAACCGGCCGGCGAGTCCCGCCTCGGCCAGGGCGTGTTGCCCGGACTCCGGGTGCAGGTCGAGCGAGCCGCCCTGCGATCGGGCGGCTCGGCTCGCCTCGCGCTCGTACACCACCGCATCGATGCCGTGTCGGTGCAGGATCCGGGCCAGGGTCAGCCCACCGAGACCGCCGCCGGCGATGGCTACTCGCATCGTCATCTTCCTTACCGTACGCTGTACCTCATGGGTACGCCGTACGGTAGCGCACCGCTGCCCGTCTGGGAACGACCGGAGCCTCAGCCGAGGGTGGCTCCGGTGCCGCTGAGCCGCGCGAAGATCGCCGCCACGGCGATCCTGGTCGCCGACGCGCACGGCCTCGACGGGCTGTCGGTACGCAAGATCGCCAAAGAGCTCGGAGTCGGTCCGATGCGGCTCTACGACTACGTGGCCAACAGATCCGAGCTGCTCGACCTGATGGTCGACGCCGTGTACGCCCAGATCGCCGAGGCCGGTCAGCACGCCGAGTGGCGCGCCACGGTCCTGGCCATCGTTCACCGGACCCGCGATGCCGCTCTCGAACATGAGTGGTTCGCCGACCTGCTCGGCGGACGGCCGCACCTGGGACCTCACGCGCTCGCCGTGGGCGAATCGACGGCGGCGGCGCTCAGCCAGGCGCCTGGCCTGCGCGGTGTCGACGACCTCCAGCGGGCCCTTGGCACCCTCAACGCGTTCATCGTCGGAGCACTCCGCAGGGAGATCACCGAGCGACGCACCGCCCGTTCGACCGGCACCGACGAGCCCGCTTGGCAGGCCACCCTCGGGCCCTACCTGACCCGCATGCTCGAGACGGGCCGCTACCCCACCGTCGCCCGACTTGTCATCGACGGCGCCCACCACAACGCCGAGGAAACCTTCCACCACAACCTGATCACCATCCTGGACGGGATCACCAACCGTCCCCGCACCTGACCCCCCTCGCATGCTCACCCGGACGTTGCGCACGCTGGAGAGCGACGGCCTGGTCGAACGCGAAGTGTTTCCGACGTTGCCACCGAGCGTCGAGTACCGGCTGCCGCCCCTCGGCGTCAGCCTCCTGGAACCGCTCTCCGCTCTGGCCGACTGGGCGGTCGACCATCACGCCGAGATCGCTGCGGCACGTCAGCGACCTGCCTGAGAAACACGCGACGCACTCGTGTCCCGGGCGTCCCGTCCGGTCGAACAAAATGGTGAGCGGTCCAGCCGGGGTAGTGCGCGACGAAGGCCAGGTATCCGCCGGCCCGAGGCGGACGACAAAAAGCAAAGGCAAGGAGATTCCTCTCCTTGCCACTTCTAACGTATAGCGCACCGGGGGGCTTGCGGCAAGACCCGGGTCGTGGCGCAGAATCGTCGGCCGAGGCCACAACCTGCGAAAATGGGGGCACGGGTGATCGAGCAGTACGTGTTGGATCTTCAAGAGGTTGACGCGACTCAGGTCGCGGTTGTTGGCGGCAAGGGCGCACACCTGGGCGGGCTGTCGCGGCTCGAAGGCATCCGCGTGCCGGTTGGCTTCTGCGTGACGACGGCCGCCTTCCGGCGCATCATGGCGGAAGCGCCGTCGGTCGACGATCTGCTCGATCAACTGTCCCGCCTGACCCCGGACGACCGGGAGACGATCCGTACGCTCAGTGCGGAGATCCGCCGGACCGTCGAGGGTACTGCCATCCCCGTCGACCTGGCGGCGGCGATCACCCGCGCGCTCGCCCAGGTCGGCGAGCGAGTCGCGTACGCCGTCCGGTCCAGCGCTACGGCAGAGGACCTGCCGACAGCCTCCTTCGCCGGCCAGCAGGACACGTACCTGAACATCGTGGGGCCGGTGGCGATCCTCGAGCACGTCAGCCGGTGCTGGGCGTCGCTGTTCACCGAGCGGGCCGTGACGTACCGCCTGCGCAACGGCATCGACCACCGTACGGTCCGGATGGCCGTGGTCGTACAGCAGATGGTCTTGCCGGACGCGGCCGGCATCCTGTTCACGGCCGACCCGGTCACGGGCAACCGGAGGGTCGCCACCGTGGACGCCGGCTTCGGCCTCGGCGAGGCACTGGTCTCCGGCCTGGTGAACCCGGACGTCTTCAAGGTCCGCGACGGCGAGATCGTCGCCAGGGCGATCGCCGCCAAACAGCGTGCCGTGCACGCCCTGCCGGCCGGCGGTACGCAGGAAGTGGCAATCGACTCGCGGCGGCAGGAGCAGCCGGCGCTGACGGATGCGCAGATCGTGCGCCTCGTGGAACTCGGGCGGCGGATCGAGGCGCACTTCGGCCGCCCGCAGGACATCGAGTGGTGCCTGGTCGACGATGACTTCCAGATCGTGCAGAGCCGGCCGATCACCACGCTCTTTCCCATCCCGGAGGCCGGCGACCACGACAACCATGTCTACGTCTCCGTTGGTCACGGGCAGATGATGACCGACCCCATGAAGCCCCTGGGTGTCTCCGTGTGGCAGCTGACGGCCCTGGCACCGATGCACGAGGCCGGCGGAAGGCTGTTCGTCGACGTCACCCCGCGCCTGACCTCGCCCGCGAGCCGCGCCGGCCTCCTGGACGTCATGGGGAGAGGCGATCCGCTGATCAGGGACGCTCTGGAGACCGTCCTGGACCGCGACGACTTCGTCCCGACGATCCCGGACGCCGGCCCCGGCGGGCCGCCGCCCCGCGAGGCGCCCGCCCCGATCGAGACCGATCCGGCCATCGTCGCCGAGCTGATCGCGCGCAGCCAGGTCTCCATCGCCGCGTTGGAGCGCGACATCCGGACGAAGACCGGACCGGCGCTGTTCGACTTCCTGCTGGAGGCCTTCCAGGATCACAAGCGGGTCCTCAGCGACCCGCTGAGCATCCAGGCGATCATGGCGGGGATGGAGGCCACCTGGTGGCTCAACGACAAGCTGCAGGAGTGGCTGGGCGAGAAGAAC
Source organism: Micromonospora sp. NPDC004704 (assembly GCF_053601675.1). Lineage (NCBI taxonomy): Bacteria > Bacillati > Actinomycetota > Actinomycetes > Micromonosporales > Micromonosporaceae > Micromonospora > Micromonospora sp. NPDC004704. The sequence goes on from NZ_JBSGCD010000020.1 coordinate 127,722, forward strand.
GCGGCCGACACCCTCACGCTGTCCGCCCCCGGCAACATCACGTCGGAGATGGGGCTCGCACTGCTCGACGTCGCGGACGTGATCCGCCCGTACCCGGAGGTGGTGGCCTTCCTGCAGGGCGTCGAGGACGACGGCTTTCTGGACGACCTGCCGAAGCTCGCGGGCGGGACCGAGGCGCGCGAGGCGGTCGAGGTCTACCTCGACCGGTACGGGATGCGCTGCGTCGGCGAGATCGACATCACGAGGCCGCGTTGGCGCGAACGCCCCGCCACGCTCGTGCCCGTGATCCTCGACAACGTCAGGAACTTCGAGCCGGGCGCCGCCGAACAGCGCTTCGAGCAGGGACGGCAGAAAGCGCAGGAGAAGGAACAGGACGTCCTGTCACGCTTGCGGGCCCTGCCGGACGGGGACCAGAAAGCCGACGAGACCAAGCGGATGATCGACCGGGTACGGACCTTCATCGGCTACCGGGAGTACCCGAAGTACGGGATCGTCAGCCGCTACTTCGTCTACAAACAGGCTCTGCTGAAAGAGGCCGAGCGCCTCGTGCAGGCCGACGTCCTCCCGGAGCAGGAGGACATCTACTACCTCACGTTCCACGAACTCCACGACGTCGTACGCGGCAACGGGGTGGATGACCAGCTCATCCAGGAGCGCAAGGAGGCGTACCGGTCTTACCACGCGCTCACGCCGCCCCGGGTGCTCACCTCCGACGGCGAGGCCGTGACGGGGGCGTACCGACGCGACGACGTGCCAGCGGGCGCCCTGGTCGGCCTACCGGTCTCCGCCGGGACCGTCGAAGGGCGCGCCCGGGTGATCCTGGACATGGCCCGGGCGGACCTCGAACCGGGTGACATCCTCGTCACGGCCCACACGGATCCGAGCTGGACGCCTCTCTTCGTCGCCATCACCGGCCTGGTGACGGAGGTCGGAGGATTGATGACACACGGCGCGGTGATCGCACGGGAGTACGGCCTGCCGGCCGTCGTCGGGGTGGTCGATGCCACCCGGCTGATTCCCGACGGGCAGCGGATCCGCGTGCACGGAAGCGACGGGTACGTCGAAATTCTCTAGCCCGGCTCCGGTGGCGCGGGTTCGCGCCCGGCCCGCCGTCCGGGCGATCAGTGGGGATACGCGCGGGGGATGCGTACGCCGGGAAGTTCGTCGCGGAACGCCTGGATGCGCGTGATGACCTGTCGCCTGCCGACGGTGTTCTCGATCCGGTCGAGGTACAGGCATCGGGCGGCGAGTTTGTCGAGGTCGACGGTGAAGTAGATCGCCATCAGCGGGTTGACGAACAGGTCGCCGCTGCCGGTGCGCCGGGTGAACCGGACGTCTCCGAACGCCCCGCTGGTGGCGGCGGCGATCTGTCCCTGGACGATGCTCGGCCGGTCCGGGGTGGCGGCCAGGGCGTCGGCGACAGCATCGCGGTACAGCGCGGCCTCCCGGCTGGAACCCGGGATGGACAGGGCGCCGAGGTAGCCCCCGTCGCGGTCGAGCGCGGCGAGGTTCTCCAGCACCTCGACGTGGTTGACGCCGTCGTAGGCGTCGATGCCGAAGCCGAGACTGGTCACCAGCTTGACCGGCACGTCCAGCGCGGCCACGGCGGCCAGGCTGGTGATGTCCTCCACCGGGGTGCCGAGATCACTCTCGTCGCCGCGCAGCAGGACATCGGTGCCGCCGTCGACCAGCACCACCGCGTCGATGTCGAGTTCGTCGACCAGGTGCCGGTACGCCTCCCGTAACGTCCGCACGCCCAGCGGCGGAAAGGCGTACACGGTCGACGGCAGGTCCTGAGCCGCAAGCCACCGGGCGAGCGTCCGTTCGGGGAAGTACCAGTCCGGGCTGGCGGTGTCCGGTTGTACCGCCGCGACGTGTTCCGTCACCCACGCGTCCCGGTTGATCAACTCGAGTTCGGAGAAGGACAGGCTGGCCAGGTGCACCCGTACGCCGCCGCGCCACAGCGCGAGGGCCAACGGAAGGCCGGCGTAGACGTCGAACCCACCGCCCGCTCCGGCGATGAGGATGCTCCGCGCCGGAGCCAGCGCGGCAAACAGCGGCGGAACGGCCAACGAGAGGGCGTCGGGATCGGCCGGCAGCGCGGAGGGATTCATCACCGAACAATGATCAACCATGCCGATGCTGTGCAAGGGCCCGTGCGGCAGCGCACGATCCGTCGCCGGACTACTGGATGATCTGTCTGGTCGGTGTATCGGGGCAGGTCATGCAGACGAAGATTTGTAGGCGTCCATGACGGCCGACAGAAACACCGGTGGGTTGGTCGGCGGCCATCCACTCCGGGTCGGTCCACGATGGTCGGAGATGTGAGTCCTCGACGGGCAGCCAGGCACTGCTGCCTCCCGACTCGGACGAGTCCACCGTCAGAAGGAGGTCCATCGACCTGTGACAGCGGGAACAGTCCATCGGGAGGAGGTCGGTGAGTGCCCAGGTCGCGTAGCCGCCGACTTTCCACCCGCGCGCCCGGGACACGGAGGAGTAGTCGTGCTCGTCGAGTTGGCAGTTGTCGTCGAAGTCGCGGACCCGGCGCCCGAGTTCTGCGGGTAGCTCCTGCCACCACGGATACTCCGTGACCTGTTCGGGGTGCAGCACGCACGAACGCAGCAGGTACTGCTCCGCGCGTACGACGGCCGGGGGCGGCGGCGCGGGCAACGGGTCGACGACCGTGGACGACACGCGCCATCTCAGTTGCACCGGGGGTCCCGCCGAATCGTGGTGTCTGTTGGGGCACCACAACACCTGCAACAAATCCGTGCCGACGGGGCAGTGCAGGTCCGGGATGTCGGCCGCACGCAGCTGCGCCACCGGCACCAACGGGCTCGGGATCGGCTCCGTCACGGCCTCGGAACCCAACAGGACGGTGCCGGCCTCGGTGGTCCGGATCCCGGTGAAACCGGGAATCCGTTCCCGTAGAAGCGTCGTCATCTCGACGCGAGGCGTTTGGAGCGCGGCGGCGACCTCCGCCGGAACCGGTGTCTCGGTCGGCACGAGATGAGGCCCCCGACACGCCGGCCACGGTTCGTCGGCCGGCCACAACAGCATGCCTGCGACGTGACTGTCCGACAGACCCGGCGTCCCCGCTCGCGGGTGCAACCGCGTCGCTGTCCTGCCGAACGCCTCGATGCCGGGAAACAGACTCCGAAGGTCCAGCGGCGGTACCGGCGAAGTGAAGGTCACGGCGGGGAGGATAGCTACCTTCGCCGGTCGGCGCGGACCTGTCGGTCTTTTGTTCCCCGTTGTTCGGTGCCGCGTCGACTGAGATCGATAGCGTGCGGTGGCCGCCACCGACGGCGGTTTCCTACGAAGGGAAGTCGATGCGCAAGACGACACACTGGTCGACCCGCGCCCTGGGCGCCCTCGCGGGGGCGGTCGTGCTGGTGGCGGCCCTGCTGCCGGCCACTCCGGCGGCCGCGGCGACCGTGGCCTTCAAGGCAGGGACGCTCAATATTTACAACGGACTGAGCCAGGCCGACTTCGTGCACGACCTGAACCTGATCGCGTCCAGGGCCGACCTCGTCGGTCTCAACGAGGTCGGCAACCGTAAGGCTTTCCTGGAGAACTGGGCCGCCGACAACGGCTGGTGGTTGTACGCACCAGGCGGGACCAACCAGGCCGGCGAGGCGCTGATCGCCAAGAAGAGCATTTTCGACGTACTCGACAAGGGCTCGACCTTCGTCTGTGACACCAACGGTCCGGGCGAGGTGCCGCCCGCCCGGTACAACAACTGGGTCAAGTACCGGCACAAGGCCAGTGGCCGCGTCGTGACCCACATCAACGCCCATGCGGTGGCCAGCATCGAAAACGCCGGTCGGCCGGAGGACCTGCCGCGTACCAGGTGCGCCGAGGCGCAGTTCCAGGGTCTCAAGGAACTGGCGGTCGACAAGCAGGGGGAGGGACAGGTCATCGTCAGCGGTGACCTCAACGTCGACTTCAGCGCCGACCGGACCTACGGGTACGCGAAGTTCCCGTGGCAGGTCCTCGAAGCCAACGAGCTGCCGAACCTGCGTTCCAACTTCAACCTGTACGGAGAAAAGGGCACCGGTACGCACGGCAACCGGCACATCGACTACGTCTACTTCTGGAAGCGGCTGCCGGCGTACCAGATCATGTGGATGACCGGCTACGACATCGTCGGCGGCACCAGGTCCGACCACGACGGTGTCGTCGCGACGTTTTCCATCCAGAACTGACGCGCTCGCCCTCCGCCGACTACGACACCTGCTCCCGCTCCAGCCGCGTCGCGGGGCAGTTGTCGTGGCGCAAACGAGCGCGGTCCGGGATAGTCTTGACGTATATGGCTACCTATCGCAGCGCCTCAGTGCTTCTCTCCTCCGACGGAACCAGGACCCCCGGCACCGCCGCACTCTTCGCTGAGCCCGCCCGCAAGGGCGGGGTTCGACCGTGGGCAGGCGACTTCCGACCCGCCAACAGCGCCGGCAATGGCCCCAAGAACGCGGTCGGGAAGACCTTTACCTTGGAGTTGCCCGACGGCAGCACCGGCAAGGTCGTGGTCCAGAGCCTCAAGAGCGGAAAGGGAGGCGTCGTGCTGGCGCTGATGGGCGAGGACGCACCCCCCTTCTGATCAGGGTCGGCCGGATACCTGTGGTGCGGCTGGGTCGAGAACGGCGGCGGTTGACAGTTGTCCTGCGGTTGGGTGGCGGCAGGGTCAGCGGCGGCCGTGCTCGATTCGGCGGCGGGCGCGCGGATAGGTCGGCTCGGCAGGATCACGTCGCCACGGCAACGCCGTACGCGGCGAGCCATACCCGTATGGCTTCATCAGCCCAACGGTGCAGATCGGCCTCGTCGTAGCGTTCACGGACCGCGAACATCGCCGCATTGAGTGGGATCTGTACCGTTCAGTTCATGGAGGCACTCGTGACGTCCCGGGACGGGACTCGGATTGCGTACGACCAGAAGGGCTCTGGTCCACCGCTTATCGTCATCGACGCCGCCGGACACTTCCGGGCCAACAGTCCGCTAGGTGAACTCGTCAACCTGCTGGCCGAGGACTTCACCGTCGTTCGATACGACCGCCGCGGCCGTGGCGCCAGCACCGACACCCCGCCGTACGCTACCGCCCGCGAGGCGGAAGACTTGGCGGCGCTGATCGACGCGGTCGGCGGACCGGTGGCCCTCTACGGTTACTCGTCCGGTTGCCTGGTGGCGCTGCACGCGGCTGCGGCCGGGCTAGCCGTACGCCGTATGGCCCTGCTTGAGCCGCCGATCGAGCCCACCCGTGACAACCCCGAGCAGCGGGCGTTCACCGCTCGGCTGCGGGGCCTCACCGGCGAGGACGCGGTGGAATTCTTCCTGACCAGCATCGGAGTGCCGGTCGAGACTCTCGCCGGCATGCGGGACACGCCGCACTGGTCCGCCATGGTCTCGGTGGCATCCACGCTGGCGTACGACAGCGCGCTCAGCGAAACCATCGACGCGGAGCTGCTTCAGCACGTCACGGCGCCAACGCTGGTGCTGGACAGCGCCGGCAGCACCATCGATCTGACTCAGATGGCAACGGTCGCAACGAAGCTGCTTCCCCAAGCCGTTCACCGCAGCCTGCCCGGCGAGTGGCACGGCATTCCCGCGGGAACCCTGGCCCCGGTGCTTAGCGAATTCCTTCGCTGAGGTTGCGGGGCGGCCCTCGGACGCAACCACGCCGCTCAGAAGGTCGAGCACTCGCGCCGCGGCGGGGAAGAGACCAGAGCGCCATCATCCGGATCTGCCTCCGACCGTGCGCGGCGGCGCATAGCCCACGATCGCACACCGTAGCGATCTCTGTCGTCGCTCAACATCCTGATCTGCCGAGTTGAGGGCGGGTTCAGGGTCGGGTGGAATGCGCCGGTTGGCGGATCTATCTCGGGTTTGTGAAGCGGCGGTTGAGTTCCGCCCGGATAGCGGGCACTCGATCGCAACGATTGAGTAGACGACCGTTTCGCGCACGCTGCCATCGGACATGATCATGTGGTTGCGGAAGATTCCGTCTCGCTTGGCGCCGAGGCGTTCGATCGCTCTCCGAGAGCGATGGTTGAGCCAGTGGGTGCGAAACGCGACGGCGATACAGCCGATGTCGTCGAACGCGCGGGTCAATAACAAGAGCTTGCACGCCGCGTTGATACCGGTTCCTGTTGGGAGGCCGCGTACCAGGTGTAGCCGATCTCGACGCGGCGGTTGACCGCGTCGATGTGGCACAAGCTAGTCACGGCCACCGCCCGACCGGTGTCGGAAAGGCACACGGCGAAGGGCTGCATGGTGCCCGCAGACTGCTCAACGATGAACCGCCTGACGGTCTCACCCGTGGTGTCGGGGGCGGGAACGCTCGTGAAGAACAGCTCCCAAAGGTTTCCGTCGCTGGCTGCCTCGACCAGGCTGGACACGTGGGACTCGTTCAGTGGCTGCAACTCCACCCCGTGGCCGACCATTCCTGTCTCAACAAGCGCCATGACAGGCCTCCCACATCGCCCGGGTCATCTCGTACTCGACCTCACCCAGGTCCGCCCCCGGCAGCGGGTCATCCCAGAGTGGGAAGTACGTGCGCACGTACCGCATGCCGACGGCCTCCATCACGCCCCGAGACCCGGCGTTCACCGCCATGGTCTGCGCGATCACCCGGCTCTGCCCGACGGTGTCGAAGGCGTGCCGCAGCAACGCACGAGACGCCTCACTGGCCAAGCCCTTCCGCCAGTACCGACGAACGAGGCGGTAACCCAGATCTGTGACGGTTAGATCATCAGGCTGGTCGGGGCCGTGCGCCGGCGGAAGCATCATGAGCCCGATGGATTCGCCCTCGTCCTCCCGTATGGGCGGTGTCGAGCCATGCGCGCCGCCGTCAGACCCGAACGCCATCCAATAGCCCAAGCCGTCCACCTTGGTTGCCAAGGCCATCCGCTGCGAATGGGATGCGACCACCTCATCCCTGGACCGCGCCCGGCCGCTGATATAGCGAAGCACCTCCGGATCGGAGTCGAGCCTGACCTCCAGCTCCAGGTGCCGGTCGGCAAGTGGGACCAGCAGCAGCCGGTCAGTACGCAAGATCGGTTGGGGCACACAGCAACGATCACATAAAGGCGTCGGTGGCACGATCCGATTTTTCGCAGGTCACACGCACTCATCTGGCACCCCTCTGTGTCAAGAGGCGGTGAGTAGTGGTGTTCTAGGCTGGTGACTGGCGGGTCCGGGAAGTGACTGTTCCGAAGTGTCGATCA
>NZ_JBSGCD010000021.1:0-129820 GCF_053601675.1 Micromonospora sp. NPDC004704
AGCAGTACCCGGTCCGGTAGGTCGAGAGACCACTGCCGGCCCGGCCGGCCGTCAGCGATCGCGTCCCCGCCACGCTCGGCGACCAGCGTGACGAGTCTGCGGAACTGGACGGGCTGCAGCCCGGTGAACGGGAAGATCCACTCCGGGCGAGCTGCCGAGATCACCTGCACACCGACATGATCCACCATGGACCACCTATCGAGTTACGAGACGTCCTTTAGGCTGGCCAGGTCGCCATGGGGCCCGCTCCCGATTTTTTCCACCATCACGGTCGTCCACCCTTGCTTGGCTTTCTTGAGTGCCACCACCTTATTGCAAGGTAGTGGCAACAAGGCTGGCGGGTGGTGCGTGAGCATCGGACCCGGTAGCCCTACCCCGACACGCGATTAGGTGCACGCTTTTGCCGCGATCCGCGCGCATCTCCCCGGCATGCGGGCTACCCAAGGTAGCGAGGTTGGCAAGCGCTTTCGTGGGCGTTCCCAACCGGCGCGTTCACCAGTCAAGATCTCCCACTAGGCTCGGCGGCATGACTATCGACAGCGGCGGGTCGCCGACTCGACCGGCGGTCACCCCGCTGACGTACGCCGCACCGGAGTCGCTGGTCGAGCACGCCCGCCGGTTCTACGCCGAGGGCGGGTCGCCGGCCACACCCAGGGTGGCCGCGACCGTACTGCTGGTCCGCCCGGCCCCGGCCGCCGACGGCGAGGCCGGGGACGACTTCGAGGTGTACGTGATCCGCCGGCTCGCCGCGATGACGTTCGGCGGCATGCACGCCTTCCCCGGCGGCGGCGTCGACCCGTCCGACTCGCGGGCCGCACTCGACTGGTCCGGCCCTCCGGCGGCGAGTTGGGGTGACCGGCTGGGCCTGGCCCCCGATGCCGCCCAGGCGGTGCTCTGTGCCGCCGCGCGGGAGGTATTCGAGGAGGCCGGGGTCCTGCTCGCCGGACCGGGCGCCGCCACCATCGTCGGCGACGTGAGCGGTGCCGAGTGGGAGTCGGCCCGGCAGGCGCTGGTCGACCGGCGGGCGAGCTTCGCCGAGCTGCTGAGCGAGCAGCGGCTCACCCTCCGGGCGGACCTGCTGCTGCCCTGGTCGAGGTGGGTCACGCCGGAGTTCGAACCGCGCCGCTTCGACACGTACTTTTTCGTGGCCCTGCTGCCGGCGGGGCAGCGGACCCGCGACGTCTCCGGCGAGGCCGACCACACGATGTGGATCCGGCCGACCGAGGCGCTGGCGCGGGCCGACGCGGGCGAGATCTCGATGCTCCCGCCGACCAGGGTGACGTTGGCCGAGATCGCCACCGCCGGTGGGCTGGCCGGGTTGCCGGCCGCCGCCGCCGAGCGGGACGCGGCCACGCCGGTGCTGCCCCGGTTCGAGTTGGCCGCGGACGGCACCGGTCGGTTCCTGCTCGGCTGACCGGCCGGGCGGGACCCCGAGGGGACGGGCGGATACCCGCCGAGCCCAACCGTCCGCGTGGGCCGAGAAACGGAAATGGCCTTCCGGTGACCCGAGCGGGTCGCCGGAAGACCACGTACGTCGTGCCGCCGGTCAGCCGAAGCGGCCGGTGATGTAGTCCTCGGTCTTCTTGACGCTCGGGTTGCTGAAGATCTTCTGCGTGTAGTCGTACTCGATCAGGCGGCCGGGGTCACCGGTGCGCTCGATCGAGAAGAACGCGGTACGGTCCGACACCCGGGCCGCCTGCTGCATGTTGTGCGTCACGATGATGATCGTGTACTGGTCCTTCAGCTTGAACATGAGGTCCTCGATCGCCAGCGTGGAGATCGGGTCCAGCGCCGAGCACGGCTCGTCCATCAGCACGACCTGCGGCTCGACCGCGATCGTCCGGGCGATGCACAACCGCTGCTGCTGACCGCCGGACAGGCCCGCGCCCGGCTTGCCCAGCCGGTCCTTGACCTCGTCCCACAGGTTCGCCGAGCGGAGCGCCTTCTCGGCCGCGTCCTCCAGCACCGACTTGCGGCGTACGCCGTTGAGCTTCAGCCCGGCCACCACGTTGTCGAAGATCGACATGGTGGGGAACGGGTTCGGGCGCTGGAAGACCATGCCGATCAGCCGCCGTACGGCGGTCACGTCCACGTCGTTGTCGTAGATGTTCTGACCGTCGATGGTCAGCTTGCCGTCGACCCGGGCCCCCGGCAGCACCTCGTGCATCCGGTTGATCGAGCGCAGGAAGGTCGACTTGCCGCAGCCGGACGGCCCGATCAGGGCGGTCACGGTCTTCGGCTCGACGGTCAGGTTGATGTTCTCGATCGCCTTGAACGACCCGTAGTACGCGGTGACGCTCTCCGCCTCGACACGCTTTGCCATGGTGATTGCCCCTCCGGGGTTCATCGGGAGATCTGGCTGCGGCGAGCGAGCAGCTTCGCCGCGATGGTGAGGACGAGTACGAGGGCCACCAGGGTCAGCGCGGCGGTCCAGGCCCGGTCGGGCGAATACCGCCCCGCCTCGGTCGCCTGCCCGTAGACGAACAGGGACAGCGACGACTGGTTGTTCTCGAACGGGTTGAAGTTGATCGCCGCGGTACCACCCGCGACCAGTAGCACCGGAGCGGTCTCGCCGGCGGCACGGGCGACGGCGAGCATCACGCCGGTGACGATGCCGGGCAGTGCGGTCGGGAGCACGATCTTCAGGATCGTCTTCCACTTCGGGATGCCGAGGGCGTACGAGCCCTCCCGCAGCGGCGCCGGGACGAGCCGGAGCATCTCCTCGGTCGACCGGACGATCGTCGGCAGCATCAGCACGCTCAGCGCCAGTGCGGCGGCGAAACCGGAGTAACCCGGCCGTCCATCCGCGCTGAAGTGCGGGGAGACGATGAGCACCCAGAACGAGAGGATGAACAGACCGGCGACGATGGACGGGACACCGGTCATCACGTCCACGAAGAAGCGGATCGTGTTGGCGAACCGGCCCCGGCCGTACTCGACGATGTAGATCGCACCGGCGACACCGAGCGGAACGGTGATCAGCGTGGCGATGCCGACCTGCTCCAGCGTGCCGATGATCGCGTGGTACGCGCCACCGTTCGCGTCCCGGGCACCGATGTTGTTCATCGAACTGCCGAAGAAGTCGCCGTCCAGCCGCGCGGTTCCCTTGGAGACCAGCGTCCAGACCACCGAGCTGAGCGGGAGTACGGCGAGCACGAACGCGGAGTGGATCAGTGCACTCCAGGTCCGGTTGTTGGCCGCCCGCTGCCCCTCGACGTTCCGGGCCACCAGGTAGAGCGCGACCAGGTAGAACACGGCGCCGAGGACGACCACCAGCACCCAGCCACCGATGCCGGTGCCGTAGACCACGACGGCCGCGAGAGCCAGCGCGAGTACGGCGATGCCGAGCGGTGCCCACTTGGACAGCCGCCGGCCGCGCAGGTCAACCCCGGTTCCGCTGGGGCTGACCAAGGTCGAGGCGCTCATGCTGCCCCCTCGGTGAACTCGCGGCGGCGGTTGAGGATCACCCGGGCGGTCATGTTGACCACCAGCGTGATGGTGAACAGGACCAGGCCGGAGGCGATGAGGGCGCCCCGGCCGATGTCGTTGGACTCACTGAATCCGTTGGCGATGTTGGCCGCGATCGAGTTGCCACCGGACTGGATGAGGTTGAACGAGATGGCGAAGGTGGCGCCGAGGGTCATCGCCAGGGCGATCGTCTCGCCGAGTGCGCGACCCAGCCCGAGCATGACCGCGGCGACCACACCCGGCCGCCCGTACGGCAGGACCGAGGTGCGGATCATCTCCCACTTGGTGGCGCCCAGGGCGAGGGCGGCCTCCTCGTTGGCCGTGGGGGTCTGCATGAAGACCTCGCGGGAGAGCGAGGTGACGATCGGCAGGACCATGATCGCCAGGACCAGCGCGCCGAGCAGGATCGCCCGGCCGAACGGCCCCTCCCCGCCGAAGAGCGGGATCCAGCTGAAGTATTTGTTGAGCCAGACCGAGAGGTCGGTGACCGGTCCGCTGAACACGTCGCGACCCCAGAGCCCGAACACGACACTGGGTACGGCAGCGAGCAGGTCGATGAGGAAGCCCAGGGTGTTGGCAATCCGCCGGTGGGCGTAGTGCGAGAGGTACAGCGCGATGCCGAGGGCCACCGGCACCGCGAGCAGCAGCGCGATGACCGCGCTCAGCACGGTGCCGAAGGCCAGTGCGGCGATGCCGAACCGGGGCTCGCCCTCGTTCGGCGCCCAGTTCTTGAAGGTGAAGAAGTTCTCGTGGTTGGCCTGTAGGGCAGGGACAGCCTTGCTGACCAGGAAGATCGCGATCGCCACGATGATGACCAGCACCATCGTGCCCGCGGCCAGGGTCAGCACGCGGAACAACTGCTCGGCGCCGAATGCGCGGCGCCGGGGCAGGGCACCGCCGCCGCCCAGTCCGCCCCCGTCGGGAGCACGGTGGGACGGTGTCGCTGAATACTCGGCCGATTGCGCCGAAGCACCGACGGGTCGGTCGTGACTCGTTGTCACGCCCGATCCGCCGGTGCCGGCGTCGGCCGAGCGGGGAGGGGTTTCACCCATCTGCTCGCTCGCTCCGTGTGGTGTCCGGGGGCTGGGTTACCGGGTCAGGCGAGGGTCTTGACCGCGGCCTCGACCTTGGTGCGGACCGACTCCGGCAGCGGGGCGTAGCCGAGGTCGGCCAGATCGGCCTGACCCTCGCTGCTGGCCGCGTGCCCGAGGAAGCCCTTGACCAGCGCCAGCTTGTCGGCGGCGAGGCCCTTGTTGCAGACGATCTCGTAGGTCACCAGGACGATCGGGTACGCCCCGGCCTCCTTGGTGCTGTAGTCGATCGACAGCTTCAGGTCGTCGCCCTGGCCGGTGACCTCGGCGCTGGCGATGGTCTTGCCGGCCGACTCGGCGTTCAGCGCGACGAACTCGCCGGAACCGTTGGCGACCTTGGCGGTGCTGAGGGAGGAGTTCTCGGCGAACGAGAGCTCGACGTAGCCGATGGTGCCGGCGGTCTGCTTGACCAGGGCGGCGACGCCGTCGGAGCCCTTGGCGCCGGTGCCGCCCGGTGCCTTCCACGCCTTGGCCTTGCCGAAGGTCCAGTCGGTCTCGGCGGCCTTGCTCAGGAACGCGGTGAAGTTGTCGGTCGTACCCGACTCGTCCGAGCGGTGCACGGCCTGGATGGCGGTCGACGGCAGGGTCGCGCTGGGGTTGTCGGCCTTGATCGCGGCGTCGTCCCACTTGGTGATCTTGCCGGAGAAGATCTGTGCCAGGGTGGCCGGCTTGAGCTGCAGGCCGTCCACGCCGGTCAGGTTGTAGGCGATCGCAACCGGGCCGATGACCATCGGCAGGTGGATGGCCTTGCCCGACGGGCACTTGGCGTCGGCCTGCGGCTGCTCGGTGTCCTTGAGCGCGGAGTCCGAGCCGGCGAAGTCAGCGGTGCCGGCGATGAAGGACTGGATGCCCGCGCCGGAACCCGAGGGGTCGTAGTTGATGGTCACGCCGGTGCACTGCTGCTGGTAGGTCTTGACCCACTCGGCAACGGCGTTCTTCTGCGCGGAGGAGCCCGCGGCGTTGATGGTGCCGGTGGCGCAGTCGGCTGCGGCGGCGGACCCGGAGGCCGAGGGCCCGGCGGGCTCGTTGTTGTCCGAGCCGCACGCACTGAGTGCAAGTGCCGCAGTCAGAGCGAGGCAGGCAAGAATGCCGTGCCGCTGGAGCTTCACCTGAGGGGTTTCCCTTCACATGGACGGAGCGCCGGGAACTGTGCCCCGGGAGCCGGCTATCCGCTGGCTACTACGCAAGTTAGAAGTGCCAGGTAGCCGGTTCGCCGGGCGCGAGTGAACGGGGAGTGAACAGGTGCGGCCGGCTAGATGGACCGCAGCTGAGGGCGAGTTGTCCGTTCCGTGAACTGAGGGGCGGGAGTTCGCTACGTCCGTTATGCGGCGCGCTGGTACTGCACGTGCGTCGTCCAACGGGAAAAGCCGAGTCGCCGGTAGAGCGCCACCGCCGAGGCGTTGGATTCGTCCACGTAGAGCATCACCCGGGTCAACCCACGGTCACCGAGATGACGCAGTCCGGCCGAGGTCAGGGCCTTGCCGAGGCCGAGACCGTGGGCCTCCGGTTCGACACCGACCACGTACACCTCGCCGACCGGTTCGCGCCGGACCCCGTCCGGTTCGACCCCGTCCGGCTGACCGTGCACCTTGGTCCAGTGGAAGCCGAGCAGGCGACCGGTCGACTCCTGCACCGCGAGCAGGAAGCCGGCCGGGTCGAACCACGGCTCCGCCATCCGTACGGCGAGGTCGGCCGAGGTCCACCGGCCCTGCTCGGGGTGTTCGGCGAAGGCCCGCCGGTTCACGTCGAGCCACGCCTCGTCATCCGTACCAGGACGGAACGCCCGTAGGACAACTCCGTCGGGCAGGGTGGGCTCGGCGAGGTCCCGGCCGAGTGGCCGACGCATCTGCCACAGTTCCCGGGCGCGGGTGAAATCCAGGTCGAGGGCGAGCGCGGCGGCGGACGGGTGGTCGCCGTGCGCCCAGAGCCGCAGTTCGGTGCCGACGCTCGCGGCGGTCAGCGCGGTGACCAGGGCGCGGCCCACTCTGGACCGTCGGTGGTCCGGATGTACGACGAGTTCCGCCTCGGCCCCGGTCGGGTCACCGGTCCGGTCGAGCTGGGCGTAGCCGACCGCCGTTCCGTCCTGGTCGCGTACGACCAGGTGGTCGACGGGGGCGGGGTCGTCCGGCCGGAGCCGGAGCGTCACGTGTTCGGACAGGGGGACCGCGCCGTCGGCGCGGTCCGCTGCCCGTGCCAGGGCCAGGATGTCCCGGATCTCGGCGGGGCCGAGTCGATCGGTCCGGACTACCTCTGGCACGCCCATGGTCACCCGGCCACCGTAGCCCGAGGGCGCCAGGTGCGGCGGGTGGGATCACCGGGCCGAGGGCGACGTCACTGTGGTGGCAGGTGCGGCACGTCCGTGGCCGCCTACGGGGATGTACCGCCCGACGCCTCGGGTCCGGCCGCCCGCGTGTCCGCCCGGTCGGTGTCGGAGGAGGTGTCCCGGGGCAGTCCGGTCGGCAGGGACTCCAGCTCGAACCGGCGGAGCAGGTTGGGCAGGATGGTCCGGAGCGCGGCGACCGTCTGTTGCCGGTCGCCGCCCGCGTCGTGCATCAGCACGATGGCCCCGGCACCGACGCCGCCCGTGACGGTCGAGGCGATGCTGCCGGCACCAGGCCGGGTCCAGTCCCGGGGATCCACGGTCCAGTGCAGCGAGGTCATCCCGAGTTCCCAGGCGGTTGCCACGACTGAATTGGTCCAGTTACCACCGGGCTGGCGGAAGTAGACGATCCGGGCGCCCGGCACCGCCGCCCGGATGGCCGTGTTGGTACGGGCCAGATCCGTCCGGATCGCCGTACGGGACCGGGCGCCGAGCGCGATGTCGTGCGACCAGGAGTGGTTGCACAGGGTGTGACCGGCATCGGCGATCGCCCGTACCAGGTCGGGGTGTGCGGCTGCCTGCTGGCCGACCAGGCAGAAGGTGGCCTTGACCCGGTACTTGGCGAGCAGCTCCAGCACCTGCGGGGTGTAGCCCGGATCCGGCCCGTCGTCGAAGGTGAGCGCGACCTCCCGTACGCCGGTGCTGATCCGGCTGCCGTACGGGCCGCCCTTTTCCAGGGCGAGCCGGGGGCGGTCGTCGGTGGGGATGGTCTCCCCGTCGGGGTTGGTGGGCGCGACCGACGAGGGGCTGGCCGACGGGGTGGCCGGTGCCGGGGTGCCGGTGGGGGAAGGCGTGCCGGTGGCGACCCCGGACGGGCCGGGTGTGGCGGCGACGCCGTTGCGGTCGGCTGCCGGGTCGGAGGTGCTGAGGGTACGGCCGAGCACGTACACGCTGCCGAGCACGGCGCCGACCGCCAGGGTGAGCACCATGATCAGTCGCAGGTGGGCCGAGCCAGCTCGGCGGTGTCCGTACTGGTAGTAGGCCGACGCCCGGCCACGTATCGATGCCACTGCCGTCCCTCCTGACGTCGCACCTGAAAACTCAGGGTACGTACGTTTTTGTCAGGTAAGAGGCGTTTCCAGGCATTAGACCGATTTGTCGAGCCTGACACGCCGAACGCCACCCAGTTGTTACACCGGATGGCGTTCGGGAGGGCTGCGGTACGGGGGTGGTGACGGATCAGACGGACATGGCCGCCGCCACGGCCGCCTCCGACTCCGACAGGGAGCGGGACGACGACGGCGGTACGACGAACTTGTAACCGACCTGGCGGACGGTGCCGATCATCGACTCGTACTCCGAGCCGAGCTTGGCGCGCAGTCGCCGGACGTGGACGTCGACGGTACGGGTGCCGCCGAAGTAGTCGTAGCCCCAGACCTCGCGCAGCAACTGGTCCCGGGTGAAGACCCGGCCCGGGTGCTGGGCGAGGAACTTGAGCAGCTCGAACTCCTTGTACGTGAGGTCGAGCGGGCGACCCTTCAGCTTGGCCGCGTAGGTGTCCGGGTCGATCGAGAGCTCACCGGCCCGGATCTGCCCGCCGGCACCGGCGATGGCGTTGGTGAGCCGGCCCACGGCGAGCCGCAGCCGGGCCTCGACCTCGGCCGGCCCGGCGCTGGCCAGGATCACGTCGTCCACGCCCCAGTCGGCGTTCAGGGCGATCAGTCCGGCCTCGGTGACGACCGCGATCAGCGGTACGCCGAGCCCGGTGGCGTGCAACATCCGGCAGGTGGCCCGAGCCTCGCTCAGCTCGGAGCGGGCGTCCACGAGTACGGCGTCCGGGCTGGGCCCGGCAACGAGGGTCCGGACGTCGCGGGGTGCGGTACGAATCGAGTGGGGGAGCAGGTCCAGAGCGGGCAGTACGGCCGACGGCTCGCCTGCACGCGCGGTGACCAGCAGCAGGATCTCCACACATCACCTCCGTCCCGGCGGCGCATCGCCGCGCGGTGGGCCAGCGTGTCTCCGGCTCTCGGCCGGCTGGCGTCACTGGTCAATGGTGTCGGTCCCGGCGTCGCTGACGGGGCGGGGTAAGGCCCGAGCTTATCGGATCCGTTGCGGACCGATCCCGGACGATCGCCCCTTCAGCTGTGTTCTCTGACTCAACGGGGGAGGTTTTTACCTCCCCGTAACCAGAATCCGTGCGTCTGCGGCCCGATCTGGCACGATCAGTGCGTGTTCCCCTCGACGTCACCCGAGACCGGTCGCGATTCCTGGGCCGACGGGCCCCGTACCGGGCAGGCCGGACCAGCGCCCGGCCCTGCCCCCCGTGGCGGTTACCCGCCCGGGCCGGGCCAGTCCGGCATGCCCTACGACGAACCGCCGGTCGCGGTGGAGGAGGAGCCGGAACTCGAGACCGGCCGGCGGCGGCTGCGCGGCAAGCGCGGCTCCGACGACCCCGTACCCGGTAGTGGTCTCGACCCGGACACCGACGACGAGGACGAGGAGGAGATCGAACCGGTCCCGATCCGCCGTCCGCTCGCGCTGGCGGTCGCCGGTTTCGCCGGCCTGCTCGGCCTCGGGCTGGTCTTCGGCGCGCAGACCTCTGGTCCGGGCGCCCGGGTCCCGTTCGCCCTGGTGGTGTTCGGGGTGCAGTTGCTCTACATCCTGGCCTGGACGATGGCGATGCGACCGCCCGCGCTGCCACTGGTGGCCGGGGTCTCGGTGGCGGTCGCCGCGGGAGCGGACGTGGCCGCGATCGTGCCGGACGTGGCCGCCCTCGGGCCGGTCGGCTTCGTGGCGGTGGCCGGGTTCGTGGCCGGTGTTCTCGGCCAGTTGGTCCGCCGGACCGACCGGGCGCGGGTCACCGAGTCGCTCGGTGCCACCCTGCTGATCGTGATCGGGGTGGTCGCGTTCGCGAGTCTGATCGTGCTCAGCCGGCTCCCGATCGGCACCCAGGCGATCTTCGTCTGCCTCGGCGGGAGCGGGGTCGCCCTGGTCGTCGCCCGGCTCACCGACGCGGTCCTGCCCTGGCCCCGGCTGGCGCCACAGGTGCCCCGCGGTGCGGCCGGGGTGGTCCTCGGCGCGATGCTGGGCACCCTGGCCAGTAGCCTGATCGGCGGTTACGTGGTCGGCTTCACCCCGACCAGCGGTGCGATCGTCGGGCTGGTCGCGGCGACCGCGGCGGTCCTCGCCGACCTCGGCGTCGGCTACTCCGAGGCGGGACGCCTGATGGCCGGTGAACCGCCGACGATGTGGGTGGCCCGGCACATGCAGGGCCCGCTCGGCGGCTTCGCCCTGGCCGCCCCGGCGGCGTACGCGATGAGCGTCTTCTTCCTCTGACACGTCGACACGGCAGGTATCCGGGCATCGACACGACCCCTCGGCCCGCCGTAGGGGATCATGGGATTTCCCGGGTTGAGCCTGACACGGGCCGGGTACATAAGCGGTTCCCGATCGGTCGCTCCGCCGATCCGGGCAGGCGGAGGCGGGTGGCGTGACAGACAGTTATCCGGCACAGGGTGAGAGTTATCCGCGGCGGTTGCCCCGGTCCCACCGGACCGAGGACCGCCCGCGTCGGCGGGGTCGCAAGGTGCTCATCGTCCTGCTGATCCTGCTGCTGGTGCTCGTCGCCGCGCTGGTGGTCGCCGACCGGTACGCGGTCGGCTTCGCCGAGCGGGAGATCGCCACCCGGATCAGCCAGGAGACCGCCCGGCAGGGGATCAAGACCGGTCCCCCGGACGTGACGGTGAACGGCACGCCGTTCCTCACCCAGGTGATCGCCGGCAACTACCAGTCGATCGTGATCGTGCTGCGGGACGTGGAGGCACCGGTTCCCGACGTGCAGGCGACGGTGGCCCTGCCGGAACTGCACGTCGACGCCCGGGACATCGCCGCGTCGATCAACACTCTGCGTACCGGGCAGGGGCAGGTGACCGCCGGGACCGTCAACGGCACCGCGACCATCTCGTACGACAGCGTGGTGAAGCTGATCGACCAGCCCGGCATCCGGTTGCGGGAGGAGGGCGGCAAGCTCCTGGTGGACGCCCCGCTCCAGTTTCTGGGGCAGCAGTTCACCGTGCACGGCGCGGCCAACGTCAAGATCGAGGGCGCCGAGGTGGCGCTCAGCTTCAGCAACGTGACCGTGGACGGACTGCCGGAGATCCCGCTGGCCCGCCTGGCGGTCCAGGAGGCGGCCCGCCAGATCGGTTTCCGGGTGCCGCTGCCGGAACTGCCGTTCAACCTCCAGGTGCAGGAGGTCACGCCGCGGCCCGAGGGGCTGGCCGTACGGGCCACCGCGAAGGACGTACCGATCAGCTAGCCCGCGTTCACCCGATCGTCGCCGTCCCGGATCGTGGTTGCCTGGTGACGCGAATATTTCCGGCTGGTAAGCTCCCTGCCCATGGGGACGCTCCTCACCAAACGGCGCGCGGTCGACCTGTGCCGCGTGGCCACCTGCCTGTGTCGCCCCGTCATCTGACGGCGGGGCTGCTCTCGCGTACCCTCTGATTTCCCTCACGCCCGGCAGCGGCGCCGTCGCACGAACCCGTGATCCTCTCGCTATGGGTCCCGCGCGTGGTGCGACGAAAAACATCGATACCCGCGCTGGCTCACCAATCCGTCATCCTTATTAGGAGTGATCTGATGAGTCGCGACACCGCACTCGTCTCGGCCGACTGGGCCGAGAAGAACCTCGACACCCCGGGCGTGGTCTTCGTCGAAGTTGACGAGGACACCACGGCCTACGACGGCGGCCACCTCGCCGGTGCGATCAAGCTCGACTGGCGCAAGGACCTCCAGGACCCGGTACGCCGGGACGCGGTCAACAAGGAGCAGTTCGAGGCACTGCTCTCCGAGCGCGGCGTAAGCAACGACGACGTCGTGGTCCTCTACGGGGGCAACAACAACTGGTTCGCCGCGTACGCGTACTGGTACTTCAAGCTCTACGGCCACCGCGACGTGAAGCTGCTCGACGGCGGTCGCAAGAAGTGGGAGCTGGACGCCCGTCCGCTGGTCAAGGACGCCGTTTCCCGCCCCGCCACCCAGTACGTCGCACAGGAGCCGGACCTGAGCATCCGCGCCTTCCGTGACGAGGCGGTCGCCGCGATCGGGGTCAAGAACCTGGTCGACGTCCGGTCCCCCGACGAGTACGCCGGTCGCCTGCTCGCCCCCGCGCACCTGCCGCAGGAGCAGTCCCAGCGGGCCGGTCACATCCCGACCGCGGTCAGCGTGCCGTGGTCGAAGGCGGCCAACGAGGACGGGACGTTCAAGTCCGACGACGACCTCCGCAAGATCTACGGTGAGGCCGGGCTGGACGACGGCCTCGACACCATCGCGTACTGCCGGATCGGCGAGCGCTCCTCGCACACCTGGTTCGTGCTCAAGGAGCTGCTCGGCCACCAGAACGTGAAGAACTACGACGGATCCTGGACCGAGTACGGCTCGCTCATCGGCGTCCCGATCGTGCTCGGCGACGAACCGGGGAGGGCCTGAGCCATGACAGCTCCCACCGCCGCCGGTTGCGCGGCTCCGGACCAGTCGGCCCCGCTGCCGGCCGGTCTGGACCTGAACCGGGAAACCGTCATCACCGGCGTGGTCCGGGCCGACTCGGGCGACGCCGTTCCCGGCGCCTACGTCCGGCTGCTCGACTCCACCGGCGAGTTCACCGCCGAGGTCGTCACGTCGCCGGAGGGCCAGTTCCGGTTCTTCGCCGCACCCGGCACCTGGACCCTGCGGGCCCTGTCCCGCCACGGCAACGGTGACGTCCTGGTCACCGCCGGCCGGGGCATCAACGAGGTCGGCGTCACGGTCGTCTGACCAGCGACAACAGCAGCGGATCCCCGCCCGGGCCGGTTGGCTCGGGCGGGGATCGCTTTTTGCGTACCCGGGTTACCCGCACACGGCGGTGGCCGCCGGACTCGGGTGAGTCCGACGGCCACCGTGGATCAGTAGCGGGTCAGTCGGTCCCGGGTTACCCGCACACGGCGGTGGCCGCCGGACTCGGGTGAGTCCGACGGCCACCGTGGATCAGTAGCGGGTCAGTCGGTCGGGATCAGATCCCGCCGACCCGGGTGTCGCAGGGCGTCACCGGATCCAGGGTGAAGTTGATCGTCGAAACGAAGCCGGCCGAGATGGTGATGCGCTGCACCTCGGGAATCCAGCCGTCCTTGGCGACGATCAGGTCGTACTTCCCCTTCGGCAACCAGAGACCGTAGGCCCCGGCGGCGTCGGAGGAGAGGGTGTAGCCGGTGTCGGGGTTGCCGTTCAGGTTCGCCCGTACCGTCGCCTTGACCGGTACGTCCGCGCCGGAGCAGCTGTCGCCGAGCACCGTGCCCTGGACCTTGCCCCAGCCGTTCGGCGGAGACACGTTCATCTCCACCGGCACGGACGAGACCGGGTACGGGGTGTCCGAGCCGAAGCCCAGCTCGGCGGTGTACGTACCCGGCTGGAGGACGCCGGCCTCGGCCGTGGCGGTCAGGGTGACCGTCACCTGCTTCGAGGCGCCCGGAGCCAGGGTGAAGGTGGACGGGGCCGTGGACAGCCACGACACGTCGCCACCGGCCTCGTCACAGAGCTCGAGACCACCGAGGTACTCGGTCTCCACCGAGCCGACGAACGAGCTCGGCGAACCACCGATCTTGTACGCACCACACGCACCGGCACCCCGGTAGCGGGTGAACGCCGCGTTCGGCAGGTTCTGCCAGGCACCGGTCGCCGGGTCGTACGCCACCGTCCGGTTGGTGATGGTGGCGGAGTTCGCGGTGACCCCACCGGCGATGACCAGCAGGCCACCGGCGGCGGCGTACTGCGAGCCCCACAGGTCGATCGGCAGGTCCGGCAGAGCCGACCAGGCGTTGGCCGCCGGGTCGTACTCGAACGCGTCGGTGGTGGTCGCCGAACCGGCCGTGCCGCCGCCGCAGTAGACCTTGCCACCGATGCCGCCGCAGGACATCCAGCCGATGACGAACGGGTAGTCGGCACCGGCGCTAAAGGTGTTGCTGGCCGGGTCGAAGATCACCGTGTTCTTCGTGCTGGTGCAGGTACCGTCGGCGCAGCCACCGACCAGGTAGATCTTGCCGTCGAGCACCGCCGTACCGGCGGCCGAACGCGCCGCCGGGTTGGTGACGCCGGCCAGGGTGCTCCAGGTGCCCGCCGCCGGGTCGAACACGTCGACCGAGGCGACCGGGGTGCCGCTGGCGCTCCAGCCACCGAGGACGTAGAGCTTGCCACCGACGGCTGCCGCGGACGCCTTGGAGCGGGCGCTCGGCATGTCGGGCAGCGTGCTCCACGCGTTGGTTCCCGGGTCGAGCACCCAGGTCTTGCGCTCGTTGCCGCTGCCGGAACCACCACCGACGGAGTAGATCTTTCCGTCGATCACGGCGGCGGCGTTGTCGAAGACCGCGGCCGGGGTGTTGGCAACCCGGGTCCAGGCGGGGTCGATCGCGGGAGCGGCCGCCGCCGAGTTACCGGCCGGGCCGTACGCGACGCCGTTCTGGGCCGGGCTGAGCCCCTTCACGCTGTACTCGTTGAGGGCCGCACCCTGACGGGACAGGAGCTCGAACGTACCGTCCCGTTCCAGCACCTCCACCTCGGCCGGCGCGTTGCCGGTGTTGGTGACGGTCACCTTGGCGGTACGGGTGCTGCCGTACGGCTGGTGCGACTCGATCTGCGGCGGGCTGACCGAGAGCCGACCGGCCTTGAGGGCGTAGTCGGTCCGCTTGACGTTGTCCGCCACCACGGCGACGTTCTTCGTCAGCGGCCGGTACGGCGCCTTGCTCGCGGTGAACGGGTGGGTCCCGGTCACGCTGGAGAAGAACGAGTAGAAGCCGTCACCGATGTTCGGGTCGTCCGCCGTGGCCGCCGAGACACCCTTGTCCGCCGGCACGTCGTTGCTGGTCACGGTGACGCCGTTGAGCGCGGCACCGGTGTTCTGGTCGGTGGTGAAGCCGGCCACCAGGCCACCGGGCAGCGGGGTGCAGACCCGGTTGACGACGGTGACGTTGTCGACCTCCCACCACCAGGCGAAGGTGCCGTTGAACCGGAACCGCACCTGGGCGGTGGCCGCCCCGGCGAGCCCGGTCAGCGGGACCTCCTCGACGCGCGGGCCGCGCCGGCTGGCCGTCTGGTGCCAGATGTTGGTCCAGGTGGTGCCGTTGGTGGAGACGTCGATGTCGGCCGTGTCGGTGATCCCGACCGCCCGCCAGTCGCTGTTGAACTTCAGCACCGGCGCGCTCACCCCGGACAGGTCCAGCGTCGGGGTGACCAGGTCGGCGTCCTGGGTGTTGCCCGTACCCAGGATGTCGCTGTCGATGATGGCGAAGTTGCCCGAGCCACCGGTCTGGTTGCCCCGGTTACCCGGGTCGTCGAACTCCCAGCCGCCGTCCTCGGTGCGGTTGACCACGGACCATCCGGCCGGGGTCGTCTCGGCGTCGAAGCTCTCCGAGAGCAGCGGGGCGCCCAGGTTGGCCGAGTATCCGGCCGCCAGGCAGTCCGCCGCCACCGGCACCGCGACGTCCAGGGTCTTCGCCGCGCCTTCGAGGACGAGATCCTTGGTCACGGCCGCGTAGCCGGCGGCCTTCGCCGTCGTGGTGACGGCGTACGTGGCGTTGCCCGGCACGGTGAACGAGTAGCGACCGGTGAACGGGTCGGTGAAGATCGGCCCACCGGGTCGACCGGCCACCTCGAGCTTGGCGTAGAGCGGCCAGCCGTGGCCGGAGCCGTCGGTGACCTTGCCGGAGACCGTTACCAACTGCGCCCCGACCAGGGCGAAGTCCTTCGTCACCGAGGTTCCGTCGGGAACGGTGACGGTAGCGGTCTGGGTGTGGAACCCGAACGCCGCCACGGTGAGCGTGGCGTCGCCGGTCGGCAGCCGCAGCGTGTACTTGCCGTCGGTTCCGGTGGTCGCGGTACGGGAACCGGTGCTGACGGTCGCGCCGGCGATCGGCTCGCCGCCGTCGGCCTCGGTCACCGTGCCGTTCACCTCACCGGCGCCGCCGCGCGGGGCCTCGAAAACAGCCTCGTACGCGTTGAGCCGGCCCTCACCGAAGGTGTTGTTGTCGTCGGCGGTGCCGCCACAGGCCAACGCCTCCACGTCGGTGGCGGTGTCGTCGAGCAGCGCCTCGGTGGCGGCGATGTCGTTGCGGATCGCCGGTGCCGCCGACCAGATCAGTGCGACCGTACCGGCGACGTGTGGTGCCGCCATCGACGTGCCGTTGAACGCCGAGTAGCCGCCGCCCGGAACGCTGGACCGGACGTTGCTGCCCGGTGCCGAGATGTTCGGCTTGATGGAGCCGTCGATCGAGGAGGTGCCCCGCCCGGAGAAGGACGAGATGTTGTTGTTGATGTCGTAGGAGCCCACCCCGTACGCGTTGGGGTAGTCACCGGGGTTCTCGGTGGTGTTGCAGCCGAGGTCCCCGTCGTTGCCGGAGGAGAAGTTGGGGAAGATCCCAGCCGCCCGCCAGGCGGCGACGGTCTGCTCGTACCACTCGTCGCCGCGGCCACCGCCCCAGGAGTTGTTCACGATGTCGGGGCGCAGGTCCGGCCGGGGGTTCTGGCCGGTGATGTCGGTCGGGGCGACGACCCACTGGCCGGCGGCGAGCAGAGACGCCTCGGAGCAGCCGGTGGTCTCGCAGCCCTTGGCCGCGATCCACTTGGCGCCGGGGGCGACGCCGACCTGGTTGGCGCCACCGTCGTCGCCGACCATGGTGCCCATGGTGTGCGTACCGTGGCCGTTGTTGTCACAGGGGACATCCCCGGCACAGATGTTGGCCGGGTCGAAGAAGTTGTAGTTGTGGTCGAAGTTGCCGCCGCCGAGGTTGCCCCGGTACTTGCCGACCACGGCCGGGTGGGTGTAGTCGACGCCGGTGTCGATGTTGGCGACAACCACGGTCTCGCCGCGTACGCCGAGTTCGTTCCAGACCCGCGGGGCCTGGATGTTGTTGATGTTCCACTCGACGGCGTTGGTGCCCGTACCGGTCGGGGTGGCCGGGGTTGGCTTGATCAGCTCGTAGCTCCGGGTCGGCGCGATCCGCTCGACCTCGGGACGTGCGGCGATCGCGTTGACCAGCGCCAGGTCGCCGGAGCTGACCTGGAGCGCGTTGGCCACCCAGAACGCCTTGTAGCTGGCCTTGCGGTCCTCGAGTGCGGCCCGCAGGTCGCGCTGGGTCCGGTCGGCGGTGCTGGTGAGCTGCTCGTAGACCTTGGTGGCCCGGGCGTCCGCGTCCCCGAGAGAGGCTGCGGCGCTCAGGTTGGCCTTTTCGCGCAGGTACACCGTGAAGTTGGTGTTGCCCTTGGCGCTCAGCTCGCTGAGCACCTGTGGGTCGACCGCCGCGGTAGCTGCGGGTGCCGCGAAGGCGAGTGCCGGTTGGGCGGTGATACCGAGTACGACAGCCGAGACGATGGCGAATGATCGCCAAAGTCTGGATCGGCTCCCTGTTCGGTGTGACATCTTTTCCTCCCCACTGGTCGGCGCCCCGATCGGTTCGGGACGCCTGCCGCGGCGCCGGGTTGTCCGGCACCGCGTAGCACGCGTGGGGGCCTCGTTGGACACGCAGAGCATCCCCCACATCGGCTAGGAGTCATGCTCTGGCGCATAGCGGTAGTGATCAATGGAACTTGTCAGCCAGTATTCGGGCAGTAACTGGTCGAGATGCGGGCGCGGGAGAGGAGATCATGGCATCGGTCGGTGTCGTTGTTGACTCCATCGATCAAAGGGGATTGGCTGTCCCCACGCTGCGGACGGGGAGGTTGCGGGTGTCCAACAATGAGGTTCCGCTCGTCGTGTGCGTGTCGTCGGACGTGGCGGTACGGGAGCGGGTGGTCCGCCGGCTCGACGACTTCGGCACGGTGGTGATCTGCGCGGACCTGTCGGAGTTGCGGGCGATGCTCTTTCCCGGTACGGCCACCGAGCCGGGAGTCGGGTTGACCCCGGTCAACCTGGGAGAACTCACCGTCGACCCGGGCGGCCATCTGGTCACCTGGCGCGGGGAGCCGCTGGCCCTGACCCGGCTCGAACGGGAGTTGTTGGCCCGGCTGGCGACCCCGCCGGTCGGGGTCTGGACCTACGAACGGCTCTTCGGCTCGGTCTGGGGTGGGGCGTACCTCGGCGACACGGCGATTCTGCACTCGGCGGTGAAGCGGTTGCGGCGCAAGCTGCGTGCGGTCGAGGGCGGTCCGCAGGTGCAGACCGTACGGGGTGTGGGTTACCGGCTCGCCTTCGGTCGGGGCGCCTGAGCGGGCGGCCGGGAACGACGGTGGCCGCCGTAGTCAGTGCGAGTACGGCGGCCACCCCCGTGCGTGGGTCCAGGGTGGATCAGAAGCCCCGGGTGCCCTTCGGCTGCACGGTCAGCGTGACGCCGAGCGTCGGCACCGCGTACGGGGTGTCCGCCCGCAGTGCCAGTTGGGCCAGGTAGTCACCGGGCCGGGCGATGCCGTGCGCGCCGTTGGCGACGATCCGAAGCGTGATCGCCTTCGACGCACCGGGTGCCAGGGTGAATTGGTTTGGTGAGGCGGTCAGCCAGGCCACGTCCGTGCTCTCGTCGCAGAGCCCGAGCCCGGTCATCCGCTCCGACTCCGGACCCGCGAGCGGTGCGAACGCCGCTCCACCGATCTTGAAGCCGCCGCACGCGCCGGCGCCCCGTACCCGGGGGACCAGCGTGTTCGGCAGGTCCTGCCAGGCGTTCGCCGCCGGGTCGTAGCCGATGGTCCGGTTGGTGAGCGTCTGGCCCTCGTCGATCACACCGCCGGCCAGCACCAGCCGGCCACCCGCCACGGAGTACTGCGAGCCCCAGAGGTCGACCGGCAGGTCGGCGATCGGGGACCAGGTGTCGGTGTCCGGCGCGTACGCGTACCCGTCGGTGTAACCCGACTCGTGGCTGAAGCCACCGGCGCAGTAGACCCGTACGCCGATCGCCCCACAGGACTGCCAGGCGACCTCGTGCGGGTAGGCGGCCTTCACCCGGAACGTGTTGCCCGCCGGGTTGAACGCGACCACGTCGGTGCTGGCGTTGCAGAGGAAGTCCAGGCAGCCGCCGACCAGGTACACCTGGCCCTCGATCACGGACGCGGTGCCCGCCGCCCGCGCCGCCGGGTTGCTGACGCCGGGCAGTGTCTGCCAGGCACCGGTGGCCGGGTCGAAGACGTCGACGGCCGGTTCGGTACCGCCGTCCGGGGTCCAGCCGCCGAAGACGTACAGCTTGCCGTTCACCGCTGCCGCGGCCGGCTTGTACCGGCTGTGCGGCATGTCGGGCAGGGTCTGCCAGGCGTCGGTGGCCGGGTCGTAGACGTACGCCTCCCGCTTCTCCTCCCGGTCCGTCGTGCCGCCGCCGACCGAGTAGACCTTGCCGCCGACCAGGGCCGCCGCGTTGTCGTAGACCGGTGCCGGCAGGTCCGCGATCCGGCTCCACGAGTCGTCCAGCGGCGTCACCGCCCCGGTACGGGCGGCCGGCTTCCCGGAGCCGGCGAACATACCGGCGCTGACCTTCGGCACCTTGTACTCGGTCAGCGGGGCACCCCTACCGGCGGCGAGTGCGGCGTAACCGCCATCGCGTTCCAGCACCTCGACCGTGGTCGGGGCGCTGCCGGTGTTGGTGACCGTGACCTCGGTGTTGCGGCTGCTGCCGTACGGCAGGGTGGGTTTGATCTCGGTGCTGCCCAGTGCCAGCCGGCCGACCTTCAGGTCGAAGTCGACCCGACGGGCGTCACCGGTCGCGATCGTGCTGCTCTTGCTCCGGTTCTGGTACGGCGCCAGGCCCGCGACGAACGGGTGCTTGCCGTCGACCAAGGTGGAGAAGAACGAGTAGAAGCCGTCTCCGATGCTGCGGTCCTCCGGGGTGGCCGCCGAGACGCTCCGCTCGGCCGGCCGGTCCGGGCTGCTGACCGGGACCCCGTTCAGCCCGGCGCCGGTGTTCGCGTCGGTGGTGAAACCGGCGACCAGGCCACCCGGCACCGGGGTGCAGGTACGGTCGACGACCTCGACGTTGTCGATCTGCCACCACCAGGAGTACTCGCCCCGGTAGCGGAACCGGATCTGCGCGTTCGCCTGGTTGGCGAGGGTCGGCAGGGGCACCTCCTCGGCCGCCGGGCCACGCCGGGAGACCTGCTGCATCGCGACGCCGACCCAGTCGACACCACCGTTGGTGGAGACGTCAATGCTGGCCGCGTCGCCGTTGCCGCCGATGTAGAGGTCGCTGGCGAAGCGGAGTACGGGCGCGTCGACCGTGCTGAGGTCGATGACCGGGCTGACCAGGTCGGTGTCCTGCGCCCTGTCCAGTCCGTAGTGGTCGCTGTCGGCGATCGCGAAGCCGCCGCTGCCGCCGGTCAGGTTCTCCCGGTTGCCCGGATTGTCGAACGCCCAGCCACTGTCGGCCCGGTTCACCACCGACCAACCGGCCGGGGCGCCGGGACCGGCGAAGCTCTCCGAGAGCAGGGTCCGGCCGGTGCCGGCGGTGTAACCGTCGAGCTCGCAGGCGACGGCCGCCGGCACCCCGATGTTCGCCGTCCTGGCCCGGTTGGCCACGGTGACCTCGGTGCTGACACTGCGGTACCCGGCGCTCACCGCGGTCGTGGTCAGCCGGTAGGTGCCGCCGGCGGGCACGGTGAGCGAGTACCGGCCGCTGGTCGGGTCGGTGAAGACCGGTCCGCCGGGGCGGCCGGCGACCTCGATCCGGGAGTAGAGCGGCCACCCCTGGCCGGAGCCGTCGGTGACCTTTCCGGAGAGGGTCACCAGGGGGAGCGCGGCCAGCGCGAAGTCCAGGGTGACCTGGGTGCCGGTGGCGATCACCGTCGCGGTCTGGCCGGTGAAGCCGTACGCCTCGACGGTGGCCGTGTACGTGCCTTCGACCACCGGGAGGGTGTAGTGACCGAACTGGTCGGTTCGGGCGGTACGGCCGTTCACCGCGACCGTGGCGTTGGCGATCGGTTCACGGCTGCCGAGTACGGCGACCGTGCCACTGATCTTGGTGACCGGTCCACGCGGGGCGGCGGTGACCGCCCGGTAGACGTCGAGCCGACCCTCGCCGAAGTTGTTGTTGTCGTCGATCGTGCCACCGCAGCCGAGCGACTCGACGTCGATCGCGGTGTCGTCGAGCAGCTTCTCGGTGGCGGCGATGTCACCGCGCAGCAGTGGGGCCGCCGACCAGATCAGCGCGACCGCGCCGGAGAGGTGCGGGGCCGCCATCGACGTGCCGCTGCTGATGCCGTACTGGTTGCCGGGGATGCTGGAGATGATGTCGACGCCGGGTGCGGAGACGTTCGGCTTCGGCTGGCCGTCCACCAGGGACGATCCTCGGCTGGAGAACTCGGCGATGTTGTTGTCGACGTCGTACGCGCCGACTGCGTACGCCTCCGGGTTGTCGCCGGGGGAGTTCGCGGTCCCGCAGCCGTACTCGCCGCTGTTGCCGGCGGAGAAGGTGGGGAAGATGCCGGCGGCCCGCCACGCGGCGATGGTCTGCTGGTACCAGAGGTCGTTCTGGCCACCGCCCCACGAGTTGTTCACGATGTCGGGGCGCAGGTCCGGCCGGGGGTTCTCACCGTTGAGGTCGGTCGGGGCGAGGATCCACTGGCCGGCGGCCATCAGCGACTCGCTGGAGCAGCTCGCGGTCTCGCAGCCCTTGGCCGCCATCCACTTCGCACCGGGCGCGACACCGATCTGGTTGCCGGCGCCGTCGTCGCCGACCATGGTTCCCATGGTGTGGCTGCCGTGCCCGGCGTTGTCGCAGGGTGCCTGGGTCGGGCAGACGCCCGCCGGGTCGAACCAGTTGTAGTTGTGGTCGAAGTTGCCGTTGCCGAGGTTGCCCCGGTACGCGCCCACCAGTGCCGGGTGGTCGAACTGCACGCCACTGTCGATGTTGGCGATGACCAGGCCCTCGCCCCGGTCGGCGTACTCGGACCAGACCCGGGGCGCGCCGATGTTGGTCACGCCCCAGCCGATGCCGGTGACGTCCTGCGGTGCTGCCCCGCTCGACTTCGGTTCGACCAGCTTGTACGTGCGCGCCGGTTCGATCCGCTCCACCTCGGGGCGGGCGGCGATCGCGTCGACCAGGGCCTTGTTGCCCTGCACCTGCACCGCGTTCGCGATCCAGAACGACTCGTGTTTGGCCTTGCGCCGGGTCAGCTCGTCGAGCAGCCCGCGCTGCGTACGCGTCGCGGTGCCGGTGAGCTGCTGGTAGACCTGGCCCGCGCGGGCGTCCGCATCCCGCACCTTCGCCGCGTTGCCGAGCTGCGCGCGTTCACGCAGGTAGACGACAAAACTCGCGTTGCCCTTGGTGCTGAGTTCGGTCAGCACCTGCGGGCTCACCGGGGCGGCCGGACCGGCTGCCGTGGCGATCGCCGGTTGGGCCGTGACGCCGAGTACGACGGCCGAGACCATGGCGAGCGACCGCCAGAGTCTGGACCGGCTCGCCCCTCGGCGTCCCAGTCGGTGTGTCATCTCTCCTCCACCTCCGCGGCGCCCCGACTGCTTCCGGGGCGCCGTCCACGCCGCTCCGGGATGTCCGGCGCGGCTGGGGCGGGTGCGGGGCCTGACTGCGACGTTGGAGGGGGTCCGCGCACCGGCCCAGGAGACATGGTCGGGGTCGTTTTGACCATGATCAAGACCGGAGGTAGGCAGTATTCGGGCAGTATTAAGCCCGAATACAGTCATCTTGACGTCCCTGGGAGGGTGCCCATCCAATTGGGAGGGTGCCCACAGGCCGTTGACTCCGCCGACCGGAGCGCGTTGGCTGATGCGAGCCGATGCACGGGGAGGATCCGGTTGACTGAGACCGAGGTACCGCTCGTCGTATGCGTGTCCACCGACGCGGCCGTACGAGCCAGGGTACTGCGCCGACTCGACGACTTCGGCCGCGTACTCATCGTCGCCGATCTGGCGGAACTGCGGGCGACGCTGTTCCCCCCGGAGGGTGCCCCGACGGGCCCGCCAACCCTGCCGTCCGCCCTGCCGGTGAGCATCGGCGAACTCTTCGTCGACCCGGTCGGGCACCTGGTCACCTGGCGCGGGGAGCCGTTGGCGCTGACCCGGCTGGAGCGTGAACTGCTCGCCCGGCTGATCGGACCGCCGCTGATGGTCTGGACCTACGAGCGGCTGTTCGACTCGGTCTGGGGTGGTGCCTACCTCGGGGACACGGCCATTCTGCACTCCGCGATCAAGCGCCTGCGCCGGAAACTCCGGGCCATCGAGGGCGGTCCGCAGGTGCAGACCGTACGCGGAGTCGGCTACCGGCTGCTGCCCGTACTCTGACCGCCGGGCGGCCGTACTTTGACCTGCCCTGACGTGTCACGATGGCGGGCGTGAGTACAGACGCGGCGGTGTACCCGCCGCCGGCCAGCCCACCGGAGCCGGGGCCGGCGTTCCCCCGATCGCGGCGACGTTGGCTGCTCGTCGGGGTCGCCGCCTGGGCGGTTCTGCTGCTCCTGGTCGCCTATGTCTCGATCCGCCGCGACGCCCCCACCGTCCGGGAACAGCGCGACGTCGTCGCCGCCATGCCGGTGCTCCGCCGGGCCATGGGCCTGCTCCTGGCCGGCGCGGGATCCGACCCGGTGGTCGAGATCAGCGGTCCGGCCATGGAACGGGGCTGCCGGATCACCCCGGTACGCGACGGCGGGGAACTGGTCGGCACCATCACCCTGCGGACCGCCGAAGCCGAAGCCCCGGCCCTGCTGGACCGGGTGGCCGAGCACCTCCCCGACGACTACCAGGCCCGGGTACGGCACAACCCGACACTCGGCACCCATACCCTGCGCGCCGACGCGGGCGAGTTCGTCGCCGTCTACGGCGACGTCACCGACCCCGGCGTTGTCGAGCTCACCGCGGAAAGCGGCTGCCGACCCGTTCCCGCGAACTTCGACTTCGTCGAAAACCTGATCGGCCTGCCCATCGACGCCGAACCCGCCCGGGTGCTGGCCGCCCTCGGCCTGACCGCCCCCACCCCCGCGCAACGCGTCGGCAGCATCCCCTGCCCCACCGGCGGCCTCGTCCACACCGCCACCGCCTCAGCCCCCGGCACCCCAACCCCCGCCGCCCTACGAGCCCAGCCCCCTCAGGGCGCAACGATCATCACCGCCGACCCCAACCTCCACGCCTACCGCACCCCCACCCAGAGCGTGGTCATCACCCTCACCCCCACCCAAACCCAGGTCCACACCACCACCCCCTGCCCCTGACCCTTCGGCGTCGAGTCTCCCGCGTTGATCATGAAGTTAGCGCAGGTTTTCGTCGCCCACGGCGTCGCTAACTTCATGATCAACCGCTTGGGGCATCACCTGTACGCGGGGGGCGGGGTGGGGTGGGCGTGGTTTGATCGTTTGGGGAATGTTGCGTGCGGGGAGGGGTCGGGGATGACCGACTACGGGGATCTGTTGCCGGTGGCGCACGCGGCCGTCGACCTGGCCCGGGACATGATGCGTACGCTCCGGCCGGGGGTGCTGACCGGCAAGGGTGACCGGGACATGGCCTCCGAGGTCGACTTCGCCATCGAGCGGAAACTCCGCACCTTCCTGGCCGAACGTACGCCGCAGGTCGGCTTCCTCGGCGAGGAGGAGGGGACCAGCGGGGCGGGTGACGACCTGACCTGGTCACTCGATCCGGTCGACGGCACGGTCAACTTCGTACACGGGTCACCGCTGTGCGCGGTCTCGCTCGGTCTGATCGAGCGGCGGCGGTCCGTGCTCGGGGTGATCGACCTGCCGTTTCTCGACCACCGTTACTTCGCCGCGCTGGGGCACGGCGCCTTCGTCGACGGGGAGCGGATCCACGCCAGCCGGACCGGCGACCTGACCGAGGCGCTGGTGGCGGTCGGGGACTTCGCGGTCGGCGAGGGTGCGGCCGGGCTGAACGAACACCGGCTCTCGATCACCGCCGCCTTCGCCGAGCAGGCCCAACGCGTACGGATGTTCGGCTCCGCGGCCATCGACCTGGCCTGGCTCGCGCACGGGCGGCTCGACGCGTTTGTCATGTTGAGCAACAAGCCGTGGGACACCAGTGCCGGGGTGATCATCGCCCGGGAGGCGGGCGCCCGGCTGGCCGACCTGGACGGCACCCCGCACACCGCCGACTCCGGGGCGACCATCGGCGCCAACGAGGCACTGCTGCCGTCGGTGCTGGCACTCGTCCGACAGGCCGCGCCGGTCCGCTGACCCGTTCGGGGCGGCACAATGAAGCCATGTACATCCGTACGGCCCGGATCGACGAACTGCCTCTCCTGCAGGAGATAGAGCGCGCCGCCGGGAAGTGTTTCCGGGACATCGACATGGTGGAGATCGCCGAGGACGACCCGCCGAGCCTGGCCGAGCTCACGGCGTACCAGGAGGGCGGCCGGGCCTGGGTCGCGGTCGATCCGAGCGACCACCCGATCGCGTACGTGATCACCGACGAGGTGGACGGGAACCTGCACGTCGAGCAGATCTCGGTGCACCCTGACAGTGCCAGGCGCGGGGTGGGACGACGGCTGCTGGAACACCTCGCCGCCGAGGCGACCGCCAACAAGGTGGGTGCGCTGACCCTCACCACCTTCGTCGAGGTGCCGTGGAACGCGCCGTACTACGCCCGGTGCGGATTCCGGCCCCTCGACCCCGGCGAGCTGACCCCCGGACTGCGGGCGATCCGGGACCGGGAGGCCGCGCACGGGTTGGACCGCTGGCCGCGTACGGCGATGCGGTGGGACCTGTCCGGGCGGGACGACCGGCCCACCGACCTGTCGGGGCGGGACGACCGGCCGGGTCAGTAGACCAGCGCCTGGGCGCCGTCGGCCATCGCCTCCTCGACGAAGGCCGCCGCCCCGGCGATCCGTACGCCCGGCAGGACGTCCGCCTCGCCGATCTCCCGCCGGGCCGCGCACTGGGAGCAGACGGTGACCCGACCGCTGGTCAGGATCACGTGCAGCAGTTCGGCCAGCGGGGCCGAGTGGGGCAGCTCGAACTCGGCCGCCCGGCCGGGCAGCGCGAACCAACTCGACTCCCCGGTGAGCCACAGCGACACGTCCACTCCCGCGGCGACGGCCGTGGCGGCGACGGTGAACGCCTGGGCGCACCGCTCCGGTGAGTCGGAGCCAGCCGTGGCCTTGACGACGAGAGTGCGTGCCATACCGACCAGCATAGGATGACCTTGTCATGGTTACCGAGATTGGGTTCGTCAGCCTGCTGGTGGCGGGCTTAGGCCTGCTGGCCGGTGGCCTGGTCTATCTTGCGGTACGAATCTCGAGAGGACGCTGGTGAGCGCGGAGAGCACCTCCCCGGACAATCCGATGGCACCGCCGCCGTGGCTGAACGCGCCACCGGTCGACCCGTACCCCTTCGAGGAGACGTTCGACCTGCGGGTGGGTCCGGACCTGCACCCGGCGTTGCTGGGGCTGCTGCCGTACGTCGGACTGTGGCGGGGGCGCGGGCGCGGCGGCTACCCGACGATCGAGGACTTCGACTACGCCCAGGAAATCAAGATCAGCCACGACGGGCGGCCGTTCCTGCACTACGAGTCGCGCGCCTGGCTGCTGGACGGGGACAGCCAACCGATCCGTCCGGCCGGCCGGGAGGTCGGCTGGTGGCGGCCGGTGATGGTCGACGGGCGGGCGACCGACGAGGTCGAGGCGCTGATGAGCACCCCGACCGGGATCATGGAACTGCATGTCGGCAAGCTCGACGGGCTCAAGCTCGAACTGGTCACCGACGCGGTGGTGCGTACGGCCACGGCCAAGGAGGTCACCGCCGGTCACCGCCTCTTCGGCATCGTCGAGGGTGCCCTGCTCTACGCCCAGGAACTCGCCGCCGTCGGCCAGTCCCTCTCCCCCCACCTCTCCGCCCGCCTCATCCGCGTCGGCGGCTAACCCCCCCGCCACCGCACCCCCGCCACCGCGAGGAAGAGCGCTGATACAGAGAAAGAGTGGCTATTCCGAGCCGGATAGCCACTCTTTCTCTGT
Organism: Micromonospora sp. NPDC004704; assembly: GCF_053601675.1. NCBI lineage: Bacteria > Bacillati > Actinomycetota > Actinomycetes > Micromonosporales > Micromonosporaceae > Micromonospora > Micromonospora sp. NPDC004704. The sequence goes on from NZ_JBSGCD010000021.1 coordinate 26,781, forward strand.
ATCAGCGCGGGAGGGGGAGGGGGAGGAAGGGGGGCGGGGTCGGCCGGGTCAGGCGGTGGGGAAGCCCAGGAGGTCGCGGAGCGGGGGGGTGTGTGCGGAGGGGGGGAGGGGCATCCCGTCCAGGGTGCGGATCTCGGCCAGGCCGCGTACGGACGAGGTGAACCACGCACCGAGGCAGACACCCTCGCGCAGCTCGGCCGGGGTGATCATGCGTTCCTCGGCGGACAGACCGAGCGAGCCGGCGTGGGCCAGCAGCCAGGCGGCGGTCACCCCGGGCAGGATGCCGGTGCTGGCGGCCGGGACCGTGCAGAGGGTGTCACCGGCCAGCCAGACCAGGTTGGCGCTCGGCCCCTCCAGGGCGTAACCGTCGGTCGAGGTCCAGAGCACGTCGTCGACCCCGTTCGCCGCCGCCCACCGGTGCGCCGCCTGGCTCGTCCCGTACGACGTCGACTTGACCCCGGCGAGCAGCCAGGGCAGTCCGGCGCGGGCCCCGGCCGCCACCCCCAGCGGCAGGGTGGCGACGTTGACCCCGGCGGTCCGGGCCAGCCGCAGCGCGGGGGCGACCGGCGACAGGGTGGCGAACACGGTCGCCGGCCCGCCGCTCACCGGTCCCCGGGTGCAGACCAGCCGGAGCGCGCCCTCGGTCTGGGCCGGCCAGGCCGCGCAGGCGGCCTCCAGCAACTCGGCCAGCTCGGTGGCGTCCGGCAGCAGCAGGTCGACCGAGGTGGCGGCGCGGGCCAGCCGGGTCAGGTGCTCGTTGCGCAGCCACGGGCGACCGTCGCGTACGTGCATCGTCTCGAACAGGCCGTCGCCGTGCAGCACCCCCCGGTCGTCGGCGCGCACGATCGGCTCGTCGGCCGGCAGCACGCCCCGGCCCAGCACGGCGACTATCTGCTGCCCGGACACGACTCCAGAGCGTAGCGGTGGCCGGGGAGCCGGACCGGGCAACCGGGCACGCCCCGCCGGATCGGGTACGTCGATGCCGGAATCGGTGGACACCGGCCGGGGGAACTACACTCGTACGGTGTCGGAATCATCGCTGGCCGAGATGTTGCGCTCCCGTGGGCTGCGCCTGACGGCGCAGCGGCAACTGATTCTCGAAGCCGTCCTCGAACTGGGCCACGCCACCCCGGAGCAGGTGCACACGGCGGTACGGGGTATCGCCGCCGGAGTGAACATCACCACTATTTACCGAACGCTGGAATTGTTGGAGCGGCTTGGCCTGGTTACCCATACGCACCTGTCGCACGGTTCTCCGACGTACCACGCGGCCGGTGAGGACCAGCACGTCCATCTGGTGTGCCGGTCCTGCGGGGAGGTCGAGGAGATGGAGCCGGAACTGCTCCGGCCGCTCGCCGACCAGTTGGCCGGTGAACGAGGGTTCCAGGTCGACGTAGGGCACGTGGCACTTTTCGGCGTCTGCCGGAAGTGCGGGGAGCAGCAGGACTAGTCGACGGCGGGGTGCACCAATGATCGACATCGCGGGCGCGGTGGCCATCGAGGTACTGGACGAACAGACGCCGGACCAACCGGGGCCGGAGCACGTCGCGGCCGGCGTACGCGGAGTCGCCGCCCACTACGGCGACCCGATGCGCGAGCAGCGCCACCTCGCCACCGACGTGGGCCTGGTCGACCGCTCCCACCGGGGCGTGATCGCGGTCCCCGGCGTGGAACGGGCGAGCTGGCTGCACACCCTGACCACCCAGCACCTGGCCGACCTGAGCGCAGGGCAGGGCAGTGAGTTGCTGGTGCTGTCCCCGCACGGGCACATCGAGCAGCACGCCATGGTCGCCGAGGACGGCGAGACCACCTGGCTGGACACCGAGCCCCGGGACATCGCCGGCCTGCTGACCTACCTGGAGAAGATGCGCTTCTTCACCCGGGTCGACCCGGGTGACGCGACCCCCGAGTGGGCGGTGCTGTCGCTGGTCGGCCCGCGCGCCACCGAGGCCGTCGGCATCCTCGGCGTCACCGGGCTGGAGGCGCCGGACGCGCTGCCGGTGCCGGGTCCGAAGTTCGCCGGCGGGGCCGTGCCACCCCGACCGACCACGAGGTACGACGTACGCCCGTTGCCGGGTGGCGGTTGGGCCCGCCGGGTGGAACTCGGGGTGGATCTGCTGGTGCCCCGGGGCGAGGTGGACCGGGTGGTCGCCGACCTGACCGGGGCCGGGGTGCCGCTCGCCGGGCTGTGGGCGTACGAGGCGATCCGGGTGGCCGCCCGGCTGCCCCGGGTGGGCTTCGAGACCGACCACCGGACCATCCCGGCCGAGGTGGACCTGATCGGTCCCGCCGTACACCTGGACAAGGGCTGCTACCGGGGTCAGGAGACGGTGGCCCGGGTGCACAACATGGGTCGGCCGCCGCGCCGGCTGGTGCTGCTGCACCTGGACGGGATCAGCTCCGACCAGCTCCCCGCCGTAGGCACGCCGGTGGCGAACGGTGACCGTACGGTGGGCTTCGTCGGCACCGCCGTACGTCACTTCGAGCTGGGGCCGGTGGCGCTCGCCGTACTGAAGCGGAACGTGCCCGAGGACGCCCAACTGCTGGTCGACGGGACGGCGGCGGCGATCGACCCGTCCTGAGCGTCGGCGTCCCCGTCGCGGGTTGGCGGCGGGGGCGTACCGCTGGTGTGGCGGGGGCCGGACGGGCCCTGGTTAGGATCGCCGGCATGACAACAGGGACGTTGATCACGGTGGCCCCGACCGGGGCGGAGTCGACCAAGGCCGAGGTGCCGGCACTGCCGGTGACCCTGGATGAGCTGGTGTTGACCGCGAAGGAGTGCGAGGCGCTCGGCGCGGCCGTGATCCACGTACACATCCGGGACAACCAGGCCCGGCCGACGCTCGACCCGGCCCGACTGCGGGACACCGTTGCCGCGCTGCGGGAGAACACGGACCTGATCGTCCAGCTCTCCACCGGCGGTGCGGTGACCGACCCGGAGGTCGAGCGGCTGGCCGTGCTCGACGCCGGCCCGGAGATGGCGTCCTGCACCATGGGTACGGTCAACTTCGGCGACGACGTGTTCCTGAACCGGTGGGAGTTCATCGTCGAGCTGCACACCCGGATGCAGGAACGCGGGATCGTCCCCGAGTACGAGATCTTCGACCTCGGCCAGCTCACCACCCTGCGCCGGCTGCTCGACAGGTACGGCCTGCCGGCCGGTGGGCACGTGCACGTCGACTTCGTGATGGGCGTACCGGGTGGCATGCCGGGCACCACCGAGGCCCTGGTGGCCTGCCGGCAGGCGCTGCGGGACCTGCCCGAGGGCAGTACGTTCTCCGCCACCGGTATCGGGCGCAGCACGATCTCCGTACTGCTCGCGTCGCTCTCGACCGGTGGTCACCTCCGGGTGGGCATGGAGGACACCGTCACGTACGCGAAGGGTCGGCCGGTCGAGTCGAACATGCAGTTGGTGGCGCGCGCCGTCGGCTTCGCGCAACTCGCCCAGCGGCCCCCGTTGACCAGTGCGCACGCCCGTGAGCTGCTGGGACTTCCGTCCCGAAACTGAGGGCTCCTTAAGGTGCCGGTCGGGGCACTCGCTACCGTCTGCGCCATGGCACAGAGCTACACGGGCGGGGAGCCGCTCGCCGAGGTGGTCCGGTCCGGTTTTGTCGAGGGGTCGCACCGGGGTTCGGTGGTGGTTCTCGACGCGGGCGCCGAGGTCGTGTTCTCGGCCGGCGACGTACTGGCGCCGATCTTCCCGAGGTCGTCCAGCAAGCCGTTGCAGGCGATCGGGATGCTCCGCTCGGGTCTGCGGCTGGTCGACTCGGCCGACCTGGCCCTGGTCTGTGGCAGCCACTACGGCGAGGACTTCCACCTGGCCCGGGTCGGTGCCCTGCTGCGCAGCGCCGGACTGACCGAGGCGGCCCTGCGGTGCCCGCCGGACATGCCGATCGGCGAGTCGGCGCGGGCCGCCGTGTACCGGGCCGGTGGTGGCCCGGCCAGGATCCAGATGAACTGCTCCGGCAAGCACGCCGGGATGTTGCTGACCTGCCTGGCGGCGGGGTGGCCGGTGGAGGACTACTGGCGGCCGGAGCACCCGTTGCAGCAGCGGTTGCGGGCCGCGGTCGAGGAGTTCACCGGCGAGTCGGTCGCGGCGGTCGGGGTCGACGGTTGCGGCGCCCCGGTGCTCGCGGTTTCGCTGACCGGGATGGCCGGCGCGTTCCTGCGCCTGGTGTCGGGTACGCCGGGCTCGGTGGAGCGGACCGTCGCGGACGCGATGCGTACGCACCCGGAGCTGGTCGCGGGCACCGGTGCCGAGGACACCCGGCTGATGAACGGTGTTCCGGGCCTGCTCTCCAAGGTGGGTGCGGAGGGCGTCGTGGTGTGTGCGGTGCCCGGCGTCGGCGCGGTCGCCATCAAGATCGACGACGGCGCCTCCCGCGCCCGGCAGCCGGTGCTGGTCGCCGCCCTCCGCCGGCTCGGCGTGACCGCCCCCGTCCTGGACGAGATGGCCGAACTTCCCCTGTTCGGCGGCGGCACCCCGGTCGGCGCGGTCCGCGCCCTCCAGCCGTGAGGAGTGGCCCCTTCCCGTTGTTTCCGGTCCGGGAACCGTTGTTCCGGTCCGGGAAGGGGCCGTTCCCGACCGGGACGGGCTAGCTGAGGAAGGCCAGGAGGGCTTCGTTGACCGGGGCGGGGCGCTCCAGCGGGAGCAGGTGTGCGGCGTCGGGTACGTCGGGCAGCCGGGTCGCCAGGGAGGCCTGCGCGGCGATCAGGTCGGCCAGTACGCCGATGTCCGGTATATCTTCGGCACCCGCTCCGACCAGCACCGGAACCCGGATCTCGGCGAGCCGCCCGATGGCGGGTGGGTCGAGTTCGCGTACCGCCACGTTGCCGAGTGCGGCCTCGGCGGCCAACGCGCGGCGATCCATCTCCCGGGCGAAGTCCAGGAACGCCGGGTCCGGGTCCTCCGGGCGGCGCCCCGGCCCGACCACCCAGAACCGGACCTCGGCCTCGGCGGTGGCGTCGAGGTCCTCGTCGTCGACCTCGCCGATCAGGGTGTCCCAGAGGTCGTTGGTCTCGTCGGACCATTCGTAGCCGGACACGGCCGAACCGAAGAGGGCGAGCGCGGCGACCCGGTCGGGATGGGCGAGCGCGGTGTCGATCGCCACCGCGCCGCCGAACGAGCAGCCGACCAGGGTGGCCCGTTCGATGCCGAGTGCGTCGAGGAACCCGACCACGTCGTCGTGGTGGGCGAAGGGGTGCTCCGGCAGGTCGGACTCGCCGTACCCGCGCAGGTCCAGGCTGAGTACGCGATGCCGGCCGGCGAGCGCCTCGACCTGGCCACGCCACATCCGGCGGTCGGCGATGCCGGCGTGCAGCAGGACAACCGGGGTGCCGTCACCCAGGTCGTCGTAGGCCAGCGTGGCCCCATCCAATTCGATCTTCGACATCAGGCGGACGTTACGCAGTTACGTGGGCGGTTTGCAACGTGATTGCCCGACCTGCGGTGGCCGGCGTACTTCGTGACCTGGGTGGGGGATCGAAGGTCGGGGATGAGACTTCGCTAACTCTGGCAAGCGTTTTGCTTGCAGGAGCTAGCACTCGCGAACTACCGTCGAACGCATGGCGAACCCCAAGGACCTGCCCCGCGACGTCGGTGGGTTCATCCGTGACCTGCGACGCAACGCGAAGATCTCGCTGCGCCAGCTCGCCGACCAGGCCGGGGTCAGCAACCCCTACCTGAGCCAGGTCGAGCGCGGACTGCGCAAGCCCAGCGCCGAGGTGCTGCAACAGCTCGCCAGCGCGCTGCGGGTGTCCACCCCGGTGATGTACCTGCGCGCCGGCCTGCTCGACGACAAGGAGGGGCACGGCGTACTCGCCTCGATCGCCGCCGACCCCGACCTGACGATGCCGCAGAAGCAGTCCCTGAGCCAGATCTACGAGACCTTCCGGCGGGAGAACGCCCGCCAGGCCGAAACCGCCGCCCCGACCGAGGCAGCCGCCCCGACAACCGCGCCGACGGAAACGACCGCGCCGGCCGAGGCAACCGCGCCGACGGAAGCAGCCGCGCAGACGACAGCGCCGACACCGGGCGACGGCGGCAGCGAGGCCGTGGACGACGTACTCGAATCGGTGGCGCGGACCGAGACGGGCACCGCGCCGGCCCCGAACGCATCCCAACCAGCCAAGCGAACCGCCCGCAAGGCGGCCCGGAAGACCGCTCCCGCGGTCGAGGAGGAGTAGTCATGACCGACCCCCGGACCAGCAACCGCATCCCCGCCCCGCTCTACGCCGTCGCCGGTGTCGGCGACCTCGCCCTCCAGCAGCTCCGCAAGCTGCCCGCGGTGGTCACCGAGCTGAGCGAGAAGGCCGCCGTCAGCACCGCCGAACTCCGCGACAAGGCCGTCACGGGAACCGGGGAACTGCGCGAGCGCGCCGTCACCGGCACCACCGGGCTGCGCGAGCGGGCGGCCACCATCACCACCGCCGAACTGCGCGAGACGGCCGCCACCCGTGCCGCCGAGTTGCGTGAGCGGGCGGTCACCGGCACGGCCGAGCTGCGCGAACGCGCGACCGACGTGCTGCGTACCGCGAACACCACCGCGGCCGGGCTCCGTGGCCGCGCGGCCGCCCCCGAGCTGGACGTCCGCCGGCTGCGTACCGCGGCGATCCGCAACGCCGCCGTGGTCGTCTCCGGCGCCTACACCGCCTCCGAGCGGGCCGCCGCCGCTTACGAGGCCCTGGTCGCCCGGGGCGAGCGGGTGGTCGGCGCGGCCGGCACCCCGGCTACCGCCCCGCACCACACCGCACCGAAGTCCGCGGACATGGACGCGCCCGAGGTGCCCGCCGAACTGACCGCCACCCCGGAGGTCCTGGCCAGCAAGGACACGGTGGCCAAGGCCGCCGCGACCAAGGCCACCCCGAGCCCGGCGGCGAAGACCCCCAAGGCGCCGACCACCAAGGCCACCGCCGCAAAGGCGCCGGCCACCGCCAAGGCGCCGGCCGCGAAGACCACCGCGACCAAGGCGACCAGGTCGGCCAAGAACGCCGCGACCACCGACGAGAAGTAGGCACAGGTCGGACAGGCCCCGGGTACGGCATGTAGCCCGTACCCGGGGTTGCCGACATAAGCTTCACGGCATGGTTACTGCCGCGCCGATCTTCTACTCCGACGTACGGACCGTCATCGAGTTGGTGCTCCTCGTCTTCGCTCTCATCATCGAGGGAGTGGCGCTGGTGCACGCCATCACCCAGCGATCGGACGCCTTCCCGGCGATCGGCACCCTGCCCAAGGGCGGCTGGATCGCCATTCTCGGCGTCTGCCTGGCGCTGACCCTGCTCGGCTTCGGCGTACTCAGCATCTTCGGCCTGATCGGCATCGCCGCCGGTCTGATCTACCTGCTGGACGTCCGGCCCGGACTGCGTGACCTGACCGACGGCAAGGGCTTCTGGTGAGAGATTTCCGCTGGCCTCCGCCGCCGGACGGCGGGCCTCGGACGTACGGACCCGGTCCCAGCGCACCCCGGACCGGGCGACCGGCGCTGCCCGAACCGGAGACGGAACTGGTCACCACCCCGCACGGCCTACGGCTGGAGCGGCTGGTCACCGGCGCCGGTGACCCGGTGACCGTCTTCGCGCACGGTCTGGGCGGTGGCATCGCCGTCACCCGACCGTTGGGCAGTGCGGTCAACGGCCGGCGGGTGTTCTTCCAGTTCCGGGGCCACGGCCGGTCGGACGCGCCGGACGGCGAGTGGACCTACCTGGACCTGGCCCGCGACCTGCGGGCGGTCGCCGACCTGAGCCGGGCCACCCGGGCGGTCGGCGTCAGCCTCGGCGCCGGTGCGCTGACCCGGCTGCTGCTGGAGAGCCCGGAACGTTTCGACCGGGCCGTCTTCTTCCTGCCGGCGGTGCTGGACGAACCTCGGCCGGCGGCGGCCCGCGAGCGGTTGACCATGCTGCTCGAAGCGGTACGCAGCGGCGACCCCGCGACGGTGGCGGAGGTGGCTTCCGCGGAACTGCCGGCGGCGGTACGGAACACCCCGGCCGGTTGGGCGTACCTGCGTCAGAGGATCGACCAGTTGATGCGGGACGGGTTGGCGGACGGGTTGGCGGGCCTGCCGGACCAGGTGCCCGTACGCGACGCCTCGGCCCTCGCCGCCGTCACCGCCCGCGCCCTGGTGATCGGTTGTGCCGGTGACGAACTCCACCCGGTGGCGGTCGCGGAGCAACTCGCCGCCGCCCTGCCGAACGCCACCCTGCACGTGTACGACCGCCCCGGTGTGCTCTGGACGCACCGCGCCGACCTGCGTGGACGCGTCTCCGAGTTCCTGAACGGGCAGTAGTCCCGGCGCGGTTTCGCAACGTCGAGAGGGTCAGCCGGCGGGTCGGCCGTAGCTGGCCGCCCGTACGTCGAGCAGCCAGCGTTCCACCGTCTCCTCGTCCGGCCGCTCCGGCAGCGGCGTACGGATGGCGTCGAAGTCCCGTTCGGCCTCGGCCAGGAGGTTCCGCGCCCGGTCGACCCGGCCGGCGGCGACCTGCTCGCCGAAGTCCACGAAGGATCGCGGGTCGTCCAGGCGGATCGGCAGGTGGCCGGTGGCGTAGAGCAGCCGGCCCTGGTGCAGGAGCCGGGCCAGGTGCCGGGCGTGTTTGGCGGTGCGTTGCCGGGTGTCGGCCGAGAACGAGCCGTCGCCGCGCGATTCGAGCTTGCGGAACTGCTGGCCGGCGTAGCCGAGGTAGGCGGACCGGACCCGGGGCGCCGCCAGGAATGCCGACCGGATCCCGATCAGCCGGTCGCCGAGGTCGGTCCGGGTTTCGTAGAGGTCGTCGGGCAGCCAGGCGAGTTCGGTCGCGGTCGGGTTGCCGCTCAGCGCGAGCCGGCACCACTTGCCCGCCTCGTGCAGCGTCCGGTCGGGTGCCGTGGTCACGATCGACTCCCTGGGCGGGTGCAGCCCGTGGAAGGCGACCGTGGGCGCGGCGAACAGGCCGAGCCGGTCCACGTCGGAACCGGGACCGGCCAGGCCGTACGCGGTCGAGCCGACGATTCCGGCGAGCAGCAGGCGCATGCCGGACATGATCGCGTACGGGACCGGGCGGGTGGACGGAGTTGTTGGTAAATCCGGCCATCGGCTGTCAGGTATTGCTGGTTACCTCGACGGTATGACCGAATCGAACCAACTCGGTACGACCGAATCGAACCGACCACTCAGCGGGAAGATCGCGCTCGTCGCCGGTGCCACCAGGGGCGCCGGCCGGCAGATCGCGGTGCAACTCGGCGCCGCCGGCGCCACCGTCTACGCGACCGGGCGCAGCACCCGCGGCCAACGGTCGGAAATAGACCGGCCCGAGACCATCGAGGAGACCGCCGAACTCGTCACCCGGGCGGGTGGCGTCGGCATCGGGGTTCCGGTCGACCACCTGGAGCCGCAGCGGGTGCAGGCCCTGGTGGAACGGATCGACCGGGAGCAGGGCCGGCTGGACGTGCTGGTCAACGACATCTGGGGGGCCGATTCGATGATCGGCTGGGACCAGCCGGTCTGGCAGCACTCGCTGACCGACGGGTTGCGTACGCTCCGGCTGGCGATCGACACCCACATGATCACCAGCCACTACGCGCTGCCGCTGCTGATCAGGTCGCCGGGCGGGCTGGTGGTGGAGATGGGCGACGGCACCCGCGAGTACAACGACAGCACGTACCGACTGAACGCGTTCTACGACCTGGCCAAGGTCGCGGTCACCCGACTGGCCTTCAGCCAGGCCCACGAACTGCGGGAGTACGGCGGCACCGCGGTCGCGCTCACGCCGGGCTGGCTGCGCTCGGAGACGATGCTCGACCTGTTCGGCGTCACCGAGGAGAACTGGCGGGACGCGACGGACAAGCAACCGCACTTTGTCATCTCGGAGTCACCGGCGTACGTCGGTCGGGCCGTCGCGGCGCTGGCCGCGGATCCGGACCGGGCCCGCTGGTCCGGCCAGTCACTCTCCAGTGGCCAACTCGCCCGGGTGTACGGCTTCACCGACCTGGACGGTAGCCAGCCCGACGCCTGGCGGTACATCGTCGAGGTGCAGGACCTCGACCGTCCCGCCGACGCCACCGGCTACCGCTGACCGGTGCGGCCGACCGCGGCCCGACAGGCGCGTCACGGTCGTCCGTCCGGTGACCCGTCGAGCGGTCGTTCGTCCGGTGACCGGTAGAGCGCGCTGAGTCGGACCGCCGCCTCGGCGAGCCGGGTACGCAGGGCCGGCGGGTCGAGCACCTCCACCTCCGGTCCGAACCGGAGCAGCATCGGAAAGGCGATGTCGAGCGACTCGACGGGCAGACGGGTCACCACCCAACCCTGCTCGTCGGGTTCGCCCGCGCCGGCAAGTGCCTCCTGCGCGGCCGGTGGCTCGACCACGTACCGCAGGGAGCGCAGTCCCGCCGGGCTCAGCCGTACGCCGATCCGGTCCGGGAACATGGCCCGGACAAAATTGCTCACCCCGGCCGACCAGAACCCGGCCAGGTCGAAGCTCTCGTCCCGGTCGAAGCCGTCGGTGGTGACCTCGACCCCGGTGACCCGGTCCACCCGGTACGTCCGGTGGTCGTCGCCGACCCGCCCGACCAGGTACCAGACCCCGCCCTTGAGCACCAGCCCGTACGGCTGCACGGTCCGGGTCACCTCACGGTCGCGCCGATAGCGCAGCTCGATCACCCGGTCCTGCCAGACCGCCCCGGCAAGGTCGGTGAGCAGCGGCGGCGGGTCGGCGGTCCCGAACCAGCCGGGTACGTCCAAATGGAACCGTTGACCGGAGCGCTGTGCGGCGTCCCGCAGTGGCGGGGGCAGTGCGGCCAGCACTTTCAACCGGGCAGCGGCGACCGGTTCGGCGAGCCCCATCTCGTCGACCGGTCCGGGCAGCCCGGAGAGGAACAGCGCCTCGGCCTCGGCGCGACTCAGCCCGGTCAGCCGGGTCCGGTAGCCGCCGACCAGCCGGTAGCCGCCGGCCCGCCCCCGATCCGCGTACACCGGCACCCCCGCCGCCCCCAACGCCAGCACGTCCCGATAGACAGTCCGCTCCGAAACCTCCAGTTCCTCCGCCAACTCCGCCGCCGTCATCACCCCCCGCCCCTGCAGCAGCAACACCAACGAAATCAACCGAGCCGCCCGCATCCCCCCATCCTCCCCTCCACCCCGGTTTACCCCGGTCCACCCCGGTTGACCTCGGTTGATCATGAAGTTAGCGACGGTTTCAAGCCGGAAACCGTCGCTAACTTCATGATCAACGGGGGTAGAACGGGGGGCAGTAGGGTTGCGGGTTGTGGGCGCAGCCAAGGTCGCGGGGCCGGCAGTTGGGGTGGTGTGGCAGTTTTTTGGTGGGGCCGGGTTGCTGGTGCGGGGGCTCGGGATGTACGCCCGTACGCCACGGCTGGTGTTGCTCGGGATCCTGCCGGCGCTGATCACCGGAGGGCTTTTCCTGGCCGGGTACGCCACACTGATCTACTTCGTCGACGACCTCGCCGGACTGGTCACCCCGTTCGCGGATGACTGGGCGAGCTGGGCCCGGGATCTGATCCGGGTGCTGGCCGGGTTCGCGTTCCTGGCCCTGGGGGCGGTGCTCGGCGTACTGACCTTCACAGCGGTCACCCTGGTCGTCGGCGACCCGTTCTACGAGGAGATCTCCGCTCGGGTCGAGGCTCGATACGGCGGAGTGCCGGGTGAGATCGAGGTTTCCTGGTGGCGGTCGCTGCGCCGGAGCATGGTCGACTCGCTGCGACTGGTGACCCGTTCCGTGCTGCTGGGCGTACCGCTGTTCTTCGCGGGTTTCATCCCGGTGGTCGGGCAGTTTGTCGTACCGGTGATCGCCGCGGCGGTCGGCGGCTGGTTCCTCGCCCTGGAACTGGTCGGCGCCCCCTTCTACCGCCGGGGGCTGCGGCTGCCCGACCGGCGGCGGCTGCTGGGCGCGCAGCGGCCGGTGTCGCTCGGCTTCGGGGTCGCCGTCTTCTGCTGCTTCCTGATCCCGCTCGGCGCGATCCTGGTCATGCCGGCGGCGGTGGCCGGCGCCGCCCTGCTCGCCCGCCGCTCGCTCGGCGAGTCCATCGACGAGCCGGGCCGGTGGACCGAACACCCGTCGCCGAGCGTGGAGGCTGATGGACATCGTGCTGGTCCAGGGTGACATCACCACGGTACGGGTCGACGTCATCGTCAACGCCGCCAACTCGTCGCTGCTCGGTGGTGGTGGCGTCGACGGCGCGATCCACCGGGATCTACCGCTGGCCGGTGGATGACGCGGTCCGGCAGGCGCTGGCCGTGCTGGGGACGGCCAGGCCGGCGAACCTCACCGAGTCCCGGCTGGTGCTTTTCGACGCGACCACCCTCTCCATCGCCGAACGGGTACGAGACGCCGGTTGAAGCTGTGCCGGCGCGGCCGGTCAGGCGGAGTCGCGGAGGATGAGTTCGGTCGGCAGGACCACCGCCGGCTCGACCTCCTCGCCGGCCGCGATCCGGAGCAGTTGCCGGGTCATCTCCCGGCCGATCTGCAGGATCGGCTGGCGGACCGTACTCAGCGGCGGATCGGTGTAGCGGGCCGACTCGATGTCGTCGAAGCCGATCACGGCCACGTCGTCGGGCACCCGGCGACCGGCCTCGCGCAGCGTACGCAGGGCGCCGTGCGCCATCAGGTCGGAGGCGACGAAGACCGCGTCGAGGGTGGGGTCGTCGTCGAGCAGTTGGCGCATGGCCAGTGCCCCGGACTCGCGGGTGAAGTCGCCGACGGCCACGATCGACCGGCGGCGGGAGTCCTGCAACTCGGTCCGATAGCCGGCCAGCCGCTCGATGCCGGCGACCATGTCCTGCGGGCCGGCGATGGTGGCGATCCGGCGCCGACCCGAGTCGAGCAGATGGCGTACGGCCTTGGCCACCCCGCCGATGTGGTCGACGTCGACGTACGGCACCGGCACGGTGGCCCGTCCCAGCGGCCGACCACCGCAGACGACCGGGATGCCCATCCGGGCCAGCGCGCTGGGCAGTGGGTCGGCACCGTGCAGCGAGGCGAAGAGCACCCCGTCGACGTGCCGACCCATCGCGTAGCTCTCCACCCGGTCGTGGCTGGCGGTGGAGCCGGCGAGCATGAGCACCAGTTGCTTGTCCGCCGCCTCCAACTCCTGGCTCACCCCCCGGATGATGCCGGGGAAGAAGTGGTCGTCGGAGAAGACCCGGGTGGCCGCCTCGGGCAGGATCAGCGCGATCGAGTCGGTTCGCTGGGTCACCAGGCTGCGGGCGGCCAGGTTGGGGACGTACCCCAGCTCCTGGACCGCCCGACGGACCGCTTCCCGGATCGGTTCGGCGACCGTGGTGGAGCCGTTGACCACCCGCGACACGGTCGCCCGGGAGACACCGGCGCGCCGCGCCACCGCCTCCAACGTCGGTCGCTCCCGCGCCATGGTCATGCCACCGCCTCCTACTTCTACTCGCCGTGCCGGCCGAATTAGAGGCCGTTGCGCCGGATGACCTCCTGGTACCACCGTGCGCTGTCCTTGAGCACCCGCCGCTGGGTCAGGTAGTCGACGTGAACGATCCCGAACCGCTTACGGTAACCCTCGGCCCACTCGAAATTGTCCAGCAATGACCATACGAGATACCCACGGAGGTCGACGCCCCTCGAAATGGCCTCGTGTGCGGCACGAAGGTGCCCGTCGAGGTAGTCCACCCGGTCGGCGTCCGGCACCCGGCCGTCGGCGTCGGGGTCGTCGCGGTTGAACTTGTCCGGGAAGGCGGCGCCGTTCTCGGTGATGATCATCGGTACGCCCGGGTAGTCCTCGGAGATGCGTACCAGCAGGGTGGTCAGGCCGCGCGGCTCGATCATCCAGCCCATGTCGGTGAGCGGGCCGACCGGGGCGACGAACTCGATCCCCTCGGTGCCCGGGTAGGCGCCGCCGCCACCGGTCGCGCCGTCGCGGGCGGTGACGTAGGTGGGCTGGTAGTAGTTGATGCCGAGCAGGTCGATCGGGACGTTGATGATTTTCTCGTCGCCGTCGCGCAGGTGGCTCAGGTCGGTGAACCGGGCCACGTGCTCCAGCACGTCGGCCGGGTACTCGCCGCGCAGCATCGGGTCCAGGAAGATCCGGTTGGCCAGGCCGTCGACCAGCCGTACCGCCGCCTGGTCCGCCGCGCTGGCGGGGTCGACCGGGATGGCGGTGGTCGGGTTGAGGGTGATACCCAGGGTCTGCGCGCCGGCCGCGCGCAGCGCCCGACCGCCCAGGCCGTGGGCCAGCAACAGATGGTGTACGGCCTTGAAGGCGGCTGCCGGGTCCTCACGACCGGGAGCGTGTACGCCGTTGCCGTACCCGAGGTAGGCCGAGCACCACGGCTCGTTCAGTGTGGTCCAGGTGCGGACCCGGTCGCCGAGTCGGGCGTAGACGGCGGTGGCGTAGTCGGCGAAGTACTCGGCGGTCGCCCGGTTGGTCCAGCCGCCCCGGTCCTCCAGGGTCTGCGGCAGGTCCCAGTGGTAGAGCGTGACGATGGGGTCGATGCCCCGTCCGATCAGCTCGTCCACCAGCCGGTCGTAGAAGTCCAGTCCGCGCGGGTTGACCGGGCCGGAGCCGTCCGGCTGGATCCGGGGCCAGGCCACCGAGAAGCGGTACGCGTGCAGCCCGAGGTCGGCCATCAGCGCCACGTCCTGCGGGTACCGGTGGTAGTGGTCGCAGGCCACGTCGCCGGTGTGGCCGGCGTAAACCTTGCCCGGCGTACGGCTGAAGGTGTCCCAGATCGACGGGCCGCGCCCGTCGTCCTGGGCCGCACCCTCGATCTGGTACGACGCTGTCGCCGCTCCCCAGACGAAGCCCTCGGGGAAGCGCACCGCCGCCTCCGCCGGTGCCGGGAGCACCGCTTGCTGCGTGTCAAGAGTGGTCATACCGTTACCGCACCTTTCCTGATGCCGCCGAGGATCCCGCGACGACGACGTGAACGACGAGCAGCGGCACCCGGGCGGTCGCGGCGCCCGACGCAGGTCCGCGTGCCATCCGAGCGGTGGCCGTTCGACGGGCGCGCGGGGAGACTTCTCTTCCGAGCGTGAACGCGGGTTACCCGAGTGTCAAGAGAGCGCTCTCACAAAGTTACACGGTGCCTCCACGTGATACGCGGGCGTAGTCATGGGCACCGCCGATCGGCGCCCGGCCCAGTATCGCCGGCCGGGCGCCACCCGTGGGGGACGGGAAAGATAAAGGGCTGAGAAACTCAGCCGGCCCGCAGACCCTGGAGCAGGGTCACGTCGCCGGAAACCTCGAGTACGTCGAAGTTGATCCGACCCCAGAGGGCAAGCAGCAGGTCGCTGGCGTTACCGGTGACGTGGGCGCGGGCATGGTGGTCGTCGCTGTCCAGGATCGTGTCCGTGTCCAGCAGGGCCACGCCGGTGCCCCGCAGCCGCAGGTACCAGTCCTGACCCGCGTCGACCGCGACCAGTTGCACCACGCCGTACCGGGGCTCGGGGGAGCGCCGCCGGCCCGCCGGCAACCAGGTGTCCAGCACCTCGCTCACCCCGTCGGCGGCGAGCTTCGCCTCGATCGGCTCGGCCGAGGCGATCGCCAACTGGGCGTCCCACCGGTGCACCGTGGTCTCGAGGGCCATCCGGCGCGGCCAGAACCCGACCTTCTTCGGCTGCGGCGCCCAGTTCCAGGCCGGCGTCTCCGGGTCGAGCGCGTCGAACGCGGTGAGGAGCTGGTCGTACTCGTGCTGCCACCACTCCAACCCGGCCGTGCCGGAGGGCAGACCGTCCTCCACCGGCGGTTGGCTCGGGGCCTCCACCCCGCCGCCGGTCACCACGCCCCGGACCCAGCGGTAACGGGAGCCGAGGTGGTGCACCAGGTCGGTGGTGGTCCAATCGGGACAGGACGGCACCGGAGCATCCGGCGGCGCCTCGGCCACGGCCGCGCGGAATGCCGGCCCGTCCGCCCGCAGCGCACCGAGCCAGAAATCCTTCGTGCCGTGCAGTCTGCTCATCACGATCCTCCCGCGCTACCGGGCCACCAGAAGGGTCGCCTGGCTCGCCTCCAGCCTAGGGTGAACAACGCGCCAGACGTTAACGCCCATTCGACCAACGCCGATTTTGGCGCGCCAATCGGTCCCGCAAGAACAATCGGATTAAATCGTACAAGGCTTATGGCGGGTGGAACCGCTCGGGCGGGCGGGACCGCGAGCTGCCAGCTCAGGAGCCGGGTCGGCGGCGAGGTCAGGGCGCGACGGCGGACCAGGCGACGGTGATCTCGCCGAGCCGCCACCGGGCCGCCCGGTCGAGCACCGGCCACCCGGCGTCCCGAACCGAGGCGACCGTACGCAACCAGCGCTGCCGGGGACCGAAGGTCGCGTACGCGGCCGCGTCGCGCCACCCGTCGTCCAGCGCCCGGACCAGCGCGTTCACCCCGGTACCCGGCACGTTGTGGTGGATCAGCGCCTTCGGCAGCCGCTCGGCCAGCGCCGCCGGACTCTCCAGAGTGGCGAGCCTCGGCGCCAGGGTCAGCGACCGTGGCTGCCCGCTCCCGTCC
This sequence comes from Micromonospora sp. NPDC004704, assembly GCF_053601675.1. NCBI lineage: Bacteria > Bacillati > Actinomycetota > Actinomycetes > Micromonosporales > Micromonosporaceae > Micromonospora > Micromonospora sp. NPDC004704. The sequence continues at coordinate 43,234 of NZ_JBSGCD010000021.1, forward strand.
ACCAGCACCCAGGTCGCCAGCCGCCCCAACTCGTCACAGGTGCCCTCGACGACCAGCCCGTCCGGGGCGAGCCCGGCGGCCATCGTCCGCCACGCCGGGCCGACCGCCGACTCCTCGTACTGGCGGAGCACGTTGAAGACCCGGACCACCACCGGGCGCAGACCGGCGAGTTCGAAGCCACCACGGGCGAAGGTGAGCCACGGTGGGTCGGCCGAGGCGGCGGCGGCTGCCACCCGTACCGGATCGATCTCCAGCCCGACCACCCGGACGTCCGGCCGGACCGCGACGGCCAGCCGGGCCCGCAGCTCGACGGCGGTGACCGGGGTGGCGCCGTAACCGAGGTCGACCACCAGCGGATCCACCGCGTCGCGCAGCGGACCGGCGCAGCAGGCCGCGATCCAGTTGTCCACCCGGCGCAGCCGGTTGGGATTGGTCGTGCCCCGGGTCACCACCCCCAGCGGCCGGCGCGGCGGTGGCATCAACCCGTCCGGTGGCGTCGGCTCGGCGGCGGCATCAGGTCACCCGGTGCACCTTGTGCTGGGCCGCCTGGGCGACCGGGCGGACCACCAGCCGGTCCACGTTGACATGTTGCGGTCGGGTGGCGCACCAGGCGATGCAGTCCGCGATGTCGTCCGCGACCAGCGGCTCCGCCACCCCGGCGTAGACCGCCGCCGCCCGTTGCTCGTCCCCGCCGAAGCGGTGCAGCGCGAACTCGTCCGTCCGGACCATGCCCGGGTCGATCTCGATCACCCGGATCGGCCGGCCGACCAGTTCCAGCCGCAGGGTACGGGTGAGCGCGGTCTGGGCGTGCTTGGCCGCGGTGTAACCACCGCCGCCCTCGTAGACGTCCAGCCCGGCGGTCGAGCTGACCACGATCACCGTCCCGGCGCCGGAGGCCTCCAGCACGGGCAGCACCTCGCGGGTCACCCGCAGCGTGCCGAGCACGTTCACGTCGTACATCCACTGCCAGTCGGCGACCGAGGCGGACTCCACCGGATCGAGGCCGATCGCCCCACCGGCGTTGTTCACCAACAGCTTCACCGGCCCCGGCAGCCCGGCCGCGGTACGCGCCAGGGCCGCCACGGACTCGTCCGAGGTCACGTCGCAGACGGCGGCGGTGGCCGTACCGCCGTTCTTCTCGATCTCTTCGACCAGTTCGGCCAGCCGGTCGGCGCGACGGGCGGCGGCCAGGACGTGAAAGCCCTCGGTGGCCAGCCGCCGGGCGGTGGCCGCGCCGATCCCGCTGGAGGCACCGGTGACGATCGCGACAGGAGTCATCCCGGCATTGTTTCCCATCGACGGGCCCCTCCGGCCGCAGGGCGGCGGATGAGGTCGGTCACCCGTGCGGGTACCGGGATGAATGGTTCTGGCTTGATCGGGAAGATGAGGTTCGACGTAACGGTTGATGTCTGGGGCGCCCGGATCATGCCGGACCGCGTGTCACCTTGACCAAAGGAGTGGTTGTGGCGGAATCGCACACGGGCGTCGGGCGGCAGCGGGGCGCCCGGCCATGGCCGACACCGGCCCGGATCGCCACCGTTTCCGTGCACACCTCACCGTTGCACCAGCCGGGCACCGGCGACGCCGGTGGCATGAACGTCTACATCGTCGAGGTCGCCCGGCGGCTGGCCGACGCCGGTGTCGAGGTGGAGATCTTCACCCGCGCCACCGAGAGCGGCCTGCCGCCGGTGGTCGAGATGGCGCCGGGGGTCCTGGTCCGGCACGTCACCGCGGGCCCGTTCGAGGGCCTCGCCAAGGAGGAACTGCCGGGTCAGCTCTGCGCCTTCACCAACGGGGTGCTGCGGGCCGAGGCGGCCCACCCGCCGGGCTTCTACGACCTGATCCACTCGCACTACTGGCTTTCCGGACACGTCGGCTGGCTGGCCAAGGAACGCTGGGGCGTACCGCTGGTGCACACCGCGCACACCCTGGCGAAGGTGAAGAACTCGCGGCTCGCCGAGGGGGACCGGCCGGAGCCGAAGTACCGGGTGATCGGCGAGGAACAGCTCGTCGCCGAGGCCGACCGGATGGTGGCGAACACCGCCGTCGAGGCCCGCGACCTGATCGCCCGCTACGCGGCCGACCCCACCCGGGTCGCGGTGGTCGAGCCCGGCGTCGACCTGGACCGCTTCCGGCCGGCTCCGACCGGGTCGGGCACCGACGGCCGGGTCGCCGCCCGCCGCCGTCTCGGCTTGCCCGAGTACGGGTACGTGGTCGCGTTCGTCGGCCGGATCCAGCCACTGAAGGCCCCCGACGTGCTGCTGCACGCGGTCGCCGCGCTGCGTGAGCGTGACCCGCACATCGCCGACCAGTTGACGGTCGTGATCGCGGGCGGCCCGAGCGGGAGCGGGCTGGACCGGCCCACCGCCCTGATCGAGTTGGCCACCTCCCTCGGCATCACCGAGTCCGTCGTGTTCCGGCCGCCCTGCACCGGCGAGGACCTGCCGGACCTGTACCGGGCGGCCGACCTGGTGGCGGTGCCGTCGTACTCCGAGTCGTTCGGGCTGGTGGCCCTGGAGGCGCAGGCGTGCGGTACGCCCGTTGTCGCCGCCGCCGTGGGCGGCCTGGTCACCGCCGTACGGGACGGGGTGAGCGGGATCCTGGTCGACGGGCACGACCCGGTCGACTGGGCCCGTACGCTCAGCGGCCTGCTCACCGCGCCCGGCCGGCGGGCGGCGCTCTCCGCCGGTGCGGTCCGGCACGCCCAGGACTTCTCCTGGACCAGGACCGCCTCCGGGCTGCTCGCGGTCTACCGTGGTGCGGTGGCGGAGCACCGGGACAGGCTGGCGTCGGAGTTGGGCGGGACCGGGGTCGGGGCGAGCGTGGTGCTGCCGGCGGGGGTCCGGTGAGCCGGCCGACCGGGTGGGGCGACCGATGACCGGGCGGGAAGAGCGGGCCCGGATCGGTGCGCTGATCGAGTCGGCCTGCGCCGAGCGGGAACTGCCCTGTGAACCGACGGGTGAGTTCGCGTACGCGGTCACGCTGCCCGGCACCCACAAGCTCAAGACGATCTGCAACCTGATCGTCGGGGAGCACGCGCTACGGGTCGAGGCGTTTGTCATGCGCCAGCCGGACGAAAGGCGCGAGGAGTTGTGGGCCTGGCTGCTGCGGCGCAACGCCCGGATGTACGGGGTGGCGTTCTCCATCGACGCCGTCGGCGACGTCTACCTGACCGGCCGGGTGGGCCTGGGCGGGGTGGACGAGGACGAACTGGACCGGCTGCTCGGTTCGGTGCTGAGTTACGCCGACGATTCGTTCGACACGATGTTGGAGATCGGTTTCGGTACGGCGATCCGCCGGGAATGGGATTGGCGCCTCAAGCGGGGTGAATCAGTGGCGAATCTGGCGGCGTTCTCCCATCTTTTCGAGCCGTCGAAATCCGTCGAGCCTGATTTGGACCGCCCCTGACGGGTATGGCAGCGGTGGCGCACGGACGATCGGGTACGCGCGCCCCATGCCGATGACAGACTGTCCAGGGAGCGTGAGAATCTCATGGCTCAAGCTCAACGAAGCAGTTCGAGTCGCGGCGGCAACGCGACCGCGACCAGGAACCGGACGATCAGCGCCGGAAGCAGCAGTCCGAGTGACATCGCCCAGATGACCGCCGAACAGATCCGTGGGCAGCTTCGCAAGCGCGGCGTCACCGGTATCTCGGCGTTGCGCAAGGGCGACCTGGTGCAGGCCCTGGCGAGGGCGCTGCGCAACGAGGGGCGTCGCGGCGGTGGTTCGGCGAGGACGAGCACCCGTCCGACGAAGCGGACCGCGTCGGCGGCACGCAAGACCAGTCCGGCGCGCAAGAGCACCGCGTCGGCGCGTACGACCGCCTCGGCGGCGCGTAAGAGCGCCTCGACGGTGGCGCGCAAGGCCACCTCGGCCGCGCGCAAGAGCACCTCTCCGTCGCGGAGCAGGACCACGTCGGGCGGGGTGAGCGCGTCGGCCCGTCAGCGCCGCTCGTCCCCGTCGAAGGCGTCACCGAGTACGGCGGCGCGTACCGCCGAGCGGGCGAAGGCCGCGGCGGCGAACGGGATCCGGATCGGCCGGACCATGTCCCGGTCGCTGAAGTACGCCCAGCCGATCTCCTCTCCGGACCAGAAGCCGGAACGGCCGGGGCGGAGTCTCGTCACCACCAGTCACGAGGTGATCCGCCGTTGGGCGCAGGCCCGTAAGGCGAAGCCGGCGACGATCGAGGGTACCGAGCGGGATGGTCGGGCCGGCGTACTGACGTTCAACTTTCCGGGGTGGCGGGAAGGTGGCCGGCTGAAGCAGATCACCTGGGATCAGTGGTTCAAGACGTTCGACCTGCGTCGCCTGAATTTCATCTACCAGGAGAGGCGTTCGGACGGTAAGCAAAGTAACTTCTTCAAGCCGGAATCACCGGACCGTGAGGATGGCTGAACATGGTGGAGTTGGTTCGTGGACGGCACCGCTGAATGCGGGTGTCGTGTGACCGGCGAAACAGTGACTGAGCTTGTGCCGGTTACGGACCGCGAACTACCGTGAGCGCGGGCGCCACGCTCGGAACGGTTCGGGGGAACCGCGAATCGATCAGATTCGAGCACGAGTGGGCGGCGCCCGGGGGACGGGTGGCACTAAGCCGTTGGGGGACGGCGCCACCTGAGACCGGCGGTGTGAGCGGGCGACGCTTACGGGGGTGAGTGTCGCCCGCCGCCGCCGGGCCGCACAACGAAGCCGGCGCGTGAGAACTCGTTCCGCGCCGGCTTCGGCGTGCCCTACCCTGCCTCGCTGTTCGGCGACAGCTCCGGGCTATTCCGCGACCGCTCCGGCGGCGTGCGGCAGCGGCCCGGTCGGGGACGCGGATCGGATCGCCGCGACCCTGCGCTCGCGGGCCGGGCCGGCGAGCAGGTGCCCGAGTGCGGCGGCCAACCCGAGACCACCGGCGATGATCCAGTGCCAGTCGCCGAGGTACTGCAGGCTGACCCCGCCCACGGCCGGCGCGACGAACGCCGCCGCGGGGAAGGTCAGGTAGAACACCGACTGGTAGCGGGCCCGCAGCACGGCCGGGGCCAGTTCCGCGTTGATCTCCGCGTTCGGCGGCGCGGCCAGCATCGAGCCGACCGTCCAGATCACCGCCGCGGTCAGGTAGACCGGCAGGTGGTCGGCGAGGGCCAGCGCCCCGAACCCGACGGCGAGCAGGGCGGTCGAGACGGCCAGGACCACGTGCTTGCGGTACCCGTCGATCAGCCGGGGCACGAACAGTTGCCCGACCACGATCAGCGCGCCGCCGAGTGCGACCACCACGCCGTACGACGCCGGACTCAGGCCGTCGGCCCGCATCGCCAGGGGCATGATGGTCGAGGTCTGCGTGGTGAGCACGGCCAGCACGAAGGTCAACCCCACGAACACCATGAACGTACGGTCGGTCAGCGCGGTGACCAGTCCGGCCTGCCGTCGCGGAATCCCACCGGCTCGTGTCCCCGGCGCGGCGGCCCGTCGGCGGGTCTGCCGGCGCAGCGTCTCCGGCACCTTCCACGCGATCAGCCCGGTGGTGATCAGCGTGGCGGCGGCGTCGACCAGGAACAACGCCAGGAAGCTCGTCTCGGCGAGCAGTCCGGCAAGGAACGAGGCGGCGGCCATCCCCAGGTTGAAGGCCCAGAACTGGAGGTTGAACGCCCGCGACCGGCGGTCGGAGGGCACCACGTCGATGATCGCCGCGACGAACGCCGGCCCCGGCATCGAGTGCACCACCCCGATCAGCCCGGCGAGTACGGCGATCGCCGCCAGGTCGGTGGTGAACGCGAGTACGGCCATGCCGAGCGCGGCGGCCAGGTGGGACCAGACCAGGGTGGCCCGTCGTCCCCAACCGTCGGCGAGCACCCCGCCGAGCAGTACGCCCACCGCACCGCCCGCGCCGTACGCGCCGACCACCAGACCGGCCAGCCCCTCGCTGGCTCCACGGCTGTCGGTCAGGTAGAGCGACAGGAAGAGCATCGCGAACGCGCCGACCCGGTTGATCAGCAGCCCGGTCCAGAGGTACCAGTAGGTGGCGGGGAGTCCTCCGGCGGTTTCGCGCAGCCAGCTCCGCACCGCGTACCTCTTCTCGAAAGTTTCTTTCCAGTCCAGCTTGATCCTAAAAACCACACCAGCCCAGCACCACCGTGCCGAACGTCACCCGGCTCCGACGGCCGAGCGGGGGGTCAGGCGGCCTGAGAGGTGAGGACCGGAGCGGTGGCGTCGGGCTGGACGGCGGGGCGGCGGAGTTCCACCGCGCGGCGCTCGCGTACGGGTCCGGAGAGGAGGTGCGCGACGGCCAGGGCGAAGCCGATGGCGGCGCAGCCGAGCCAGAGGGTGGAGTTGCCCAGGTGCTCGCGTACGAGGCCGCCGAGGATCGGGGCGCTGAACCCGGCCACCGACCAGGAGAGCGCGAAGACCCCCTGGTAACGCCCGCGTTTGCCGGGCTGGGAGAGCTCGGCGATCAGGGTGGAGTTGGACGGCGAGTTGAGCATCTCGCCGAGGGTCCAGGTCAGCACGGTGAGCGCGTAGAACCAGGCCGCGTCGGCGAAGGCGGTCAGGCCGAACCCCACCCCCATGATGATCGCGGCCAGGGCGAGTACGTGCGACCGGCTGCGACCCCGGATCAGCCGGGGGACAAAGAGCTGACCGCCGACGATCAGGATCCCGTTCAGGGCGATCACGGTCCCGTAGGTCGAGGGGGCCAGCCCGTCCTCTCCCATCGCGATCGGGAGCATCGAGATGTGCTGCACGAAGACCAGCGCGGTGAAGAGGTTGATCAGTACGAAGCCGAGGAAGACCCGGTCACCCAGGACGCTGAGCAGCCCGTCCCCGGCGCGCCCGGTACGCGTACCCGGGGTTGACGGAACGCGACCGACGGGGATCCGGCGCGGCTCGCGGACCTTGAGGAAGATGACCGCCGCGGTGGTCAGCGTGGTGGTCGCGTCGATCAGGAAGAGCAGTTCGTAACTGACCTGGGCGGCGAATCCGGCGAGGATCGCGGCGCAGGCGAAGCCCAGGTTGATGGCCCAGTAGTTGAGCGAGAAGGCGCGCAGCCGGTCCCGTTCCGGCACCACGTCGACCATCATCGCGGCGAACGCCGGCCGGGCCGACTCGGCGAACATGCCGAGCAGGAGCGCGCCGGCCGCGATCACCCAGAGTCCACGGGCGAAGCCCAGGGCCACCATCATCGAGGCGGCGCCGATATGGGCGGTGAGCAGCGTGGGCCGCCGGCCCCACCGGTCGGCGAGGATGCCACCGCTGAGGGTCCCGACCGTCCCGCCGGCCCCGTAGAGGCCGATCACCAGACCGGCTTCCACCGAGGAGAAGCCCCGCGCGGTGGTCAGGTAGATGGCGAGAAAGATCAGTACGAATGAACCGAGGCGGTTGATCAACGTACCGGTCCAGAGGTACCAGAACGTGGCGGGTAGCCCGCCGGTGGTGTTACTGACCCAGCCCCGTACCGACCGCACGTCGCCCCCCGGATGCGTAATGACCGACGTCCGGTCAATGCCTTACCAACCTAGTCGTCGTGATCACCCGGAGTCATGTTGATTTCCACGTGGCGGTCGTCACCGGCGGGTGTCGGCACGTCAGAACCGGGCCTGCGGAAGGATGTGGGGCATGACAGTTGGGACCCTCGTGCTGCTGCGGCACGGCGAGAGTGATTGGAACGCCAAGAACCTCTTCACCGGCTGGGTCGACGTGGACCTGACCGCGAAGGGTGAGGGCGAGGCGAGGCGCGGTGGCGAGCTGCTGCGCGAGCACGACCTGCTTCCCGACGTGGTGCACACCAGCGTGCTGCGTCGGGCGATCCGGACCAGCGAGTTGGCGCTGAACGCCGCCGACCGGCACTGGATCGCGGTGCGCCGGTCGTGGCGGCTCAACGAGCGGCACTACGGCGCTCTTCAGGGCAAGGACAAGAAGCAGACCCTGGCGGAGTACGGCGAAGAGCAGTTCATGCTCTGGCGCCGGTCGTACGACACGCCTCCGCCCCCGATCGACGACAACGACGAGTGGTCGCCGGCCGGTGACCCCCGTTACGCCCTGGTCCCGCCGGAGCTGATGCCCCGTACGGAGTGCCTCAAGGACGTGGTCGAGCGGATGCTGCCGTACTGGTACGACTCGATCGTGCCGGACATCCTCGCCGGTCGTACCGTCCTGGTGGCGGCGCACGGCAACTCGCTGCGGGCCCTGGTCAAGCACCTGGACCAGGTCTCCGACGAGGCGATCGCCAAGCTGAACATCCCGACCGGGATCCCGCTGCGCTACGACCTCGACCCGCAGCTTCGTCCGGTCACCTCCGGCGGCACCTACCTCGACCCGGAGGCCGCGAAGGAGGCCGCCGCCGCGGTCGCCAACCAGGGCCGCTGACCTCCGAAGCCGACAGGTACGCAGAAGGGGCCCTTCCTCGCCGTTCCAGGCGCGGGAAGGGCCCCTCTCCTACATCTTGGCGCTGGGCACGCTACTCGCCGGCGGGTCGCTCGTCCGAGAACTCGCCGGCCGCCAGCTCGTCGGAGAACTCTCCGGTCACCAGGTAGACGACCCGCTCACCGGCGTTGACCGCGTGGTCGGCGTACCGCTCGTAGAAACGCCCGAGCAGTGCCCCGTCGATCCCGGTCTCCACCCCGTACGGCCAGTCGTCGCTGAGCAGCACCGCGAACAGGTCGCGGTGCAGGTCGTCCATGGCGTCGTCGTCCCGCTCCAGTTCGGCGGCGAGGTCGGCGTCGGGCTTGGAGAGGACCTGGCCGATCTTGTGGGCGATCCGGTCGGCGACGGCGGCCATGTCGGTGAAGACCCCCCGCAGCTCGGCCGGTACGGCCGGCGACGGGTGCCGGCGCAGTGCCGTCTTGGCGACGTGGTCGGCGAGGTCGCCCATCCGTTCGAGATCGGCCGCGACGTGCAGTGCGGTGATCACCGCTCGTAGGTCGGAGGCGACCGGTGCCTGACGGGCGAGCAGGTCGGCGACCCGCTCCTCCACCTGCCGGTAGATGCTGTCGATCTCGGCGTCGCGGGCGATCACGGCCTCGGCAGCCGCCCGGTCGGCGGTGAGCAGCGCCTTGGTGGCCTTGCTCATCGCCGCACGGACAGCCTCCGCCATGTCCACCAGTAGTTGGCTGACGATGTGCAGGTCGGTCCGGAACTCGTCGCGCATGATCACGTCCTGTGGTCGGTGGGCTCGCCGGTGGGCCACCGCCGCCGACGGACCCGCACGGGGTTGGGGCAGGTAACCCGCCCACCGTAGGGCGGCCGGACGGCCCGTGGGTGAACGCAGGTGAACGACGCGAGGCCGGAGCGTGAACTTTGCCATGCCCGCGCCCGAAATGTCCTGTTGTATGGGGCCACCCGGATAACAATGACCCTACGATCGCCGGGTGGAATGGGGGGTCGTAGCCGGCGTGGCCGGTGGACTGGTGATCGGGCTGATCATCGGTCCCATGCTGGTGCGCGCCATCCGGCGGGCACCGGAGCACGGCGTGCGGCGACTCCCGGGCGGGGGCGACCTCACCCCAGCCGACGGGAGGCCGGCGATCGCGAAACACCAGAAGGCCGAACCGTCCGGGCTCGGCCGCAAGAGCATCGACTCCCTGCGGGTCGGCGTTGTGGTCCTGGACACCGAGGACGTACCGGTCCTGATCAACCCGGCCGCGCGGGCCATGGGCCTGCTCCGCGCCGGAGTCAGTCCCGGCACGATCGCCGCGCACCCGATCATCCGTACGCTGGCCGGCCAGGTGCGCCGGACCGGGGTACGGCGTGAGGTCGAACTCGACCTGCCGCGTGGCCGCGACGGCGGAACCCACGATCCGCTCGGTGTGCACCTGCGCGCGATGGGGATCGGCAACGGGTTCGTCGCGGTCGAGGCCGCCGACGTGACCGAGTCGCACCGGGTCGCCCGGGTACGGCGGGACTTCGTGGCCAACGTCAGCCACGAGCTGAAGACCCCGATCGGGGCGCTGCAACTGCTCGCCGAGGCGTTGCTCGACGCCACCGAGCCGCCCGCCGACAACGGGGGCGTCGAGCCGTCCGAGGACGTGGTCGCGGCCCGGCGCTTCGCCGAGCGGATCCAGCACGAGTCGACCCGACTCGGCCGGCTGGTCAACGAGCTGCTCGAGCTCACCCGGTTGCAGGGGGCGGAGCCGCTGCCGGAGCCGGAGCCGGTCGCACTGGACTGGGTGGTGGCCGAGGTCATCGACCGGACCCGGACCACCGCCTCCGCGCGCAAGGTCGAGGTCGTGGTCGAGGGCCAGCGCGACCTGACCGTGTACGGCAGCGACAGCCAGGTCGCCACCGCCGTCGCCAACCTGGTGGAGAACGCGATCGCGTACTCCGCCGAGGAGACCAGGGTGACGGTGACCACACGGGCGGACGACGACCACGTCCAGATCTCGGTGGCCGACCAGGGCATCGGGATCGCCCCGAACGAGGTGGACCGGATCTTCGAGCGCTTCTACCGCGCCGACCAGGCCCGATCCCGGGCCACCGGCGGCACCGGGCTCGGCCTGGCGATCGTGAAACACATCGCCACCAACCATGGCGGACGGGTCGAGGTGTCAAGCACGCTAGGTGGAGGCTCGACGTTCACCCTGCGGTTGCCCGCCAGCCCGCCGGACGCTGTCCTACCGCTACCCCCGTCAATTGAGATCGATACCGGTCCGACCCAGTAACCCCAGGTCGGACAGAGGAAAGGAAAGTCCGTTGGCCCGCGTTCTCGTGGTCGAGGATGAGGAGTCGTTCTCCGACGCCCTCTCCTACATGCTGCGCAAAGAGGGTTTCGAGGTATCGGTCGCACCGACCGGTCTCTCGGCGCTCACCGAATTCGACCGCACCGGCGCGGACATCGTGTTGCTCGACCTGATGCTGCCCGAAATGTCTGGTACCGAGGTCTGTCGGGAACTTCGCCAGCGTTCGCATGTGCCGATCATCATGGTCACCGCCCGGGACAGTGAGATCGACAAGGTGGTCGGCCTGGAGATCGGCGCCGACGACTACGTCACGAAGCCGTACTCCCCGCGTGAGCTGGTCGCCCGGATCCGGGCGGTGCTGCGGCGCAAGAGCAGCGAGACGGTGGATCTGGCCGCGCCCACCCTGGCCGCCGGCCCGGTACGGATGGACATCGAGCGGCACGTGGTGACGGTCGACGGTGGTGCCGTACAGCTTCCGCTCAAGGAGTTCGAGCTGCTCGAGCTGCTGCTGCGCAACGCCGGCCGGGTGCTGACCCGTGGACAGCTCATCGACCGCGTCTGGGGCGCCGACTACGTCGGTGACACCAAGACCCTCGACGTCCACGTCAAGCGCCTGCGCTCCAAGGTCGAACCCGAACCCAGCACCCCCCGCTACATAGTCACCGTCCGCGGCCTCGGCTACAAATTCGAACCCTAACCCCAGACCCACCCCACCCCACCCACCCGGATCTGGGCGTTGATCATGAAGTTAGCGACGGAAAATCGGCCCTCGGGCTGCGCTAACTTCATGATCAACGCGCGTGTCAGGGGGTGGGTGTCAGGGGGTGGTGGGGATGTTTGTGAGGCCGTTTAGGGCTGCTGTGACCGTGTTGGTGGTGCGGACGGTGTTGGGGTTGTTGGGGCACTTCGAGGTTGAGGTGACGTTGATGGCCCAGCGGCCTACTCCGCCGAGGTTGGACGTGTTGCTTCGCCAGGTGTTGCCGCAGCCGTAGCCGGTGAGCAGGTTGTGGGTCTCGTAGCCGTTGGCGAAGGTCCCCGGTGGGCTGAACGAGCCGGTGTTCCGCTCGAAGAGGTAACCGTTGCCCTTGACGTCGACCCAGGAGTCACCGGAGTTCTGACCGGTGATGCCCCGGCCGTCGAAGGTGTTGCCCCGTACCACGCCGCCCTCGGTCCCCTCCTTGATGTCGAGGTGCTCGGCGGTCACGTACGGGCCGATCCGGTTGTCCAGCACCTGCACCCGGTCCGAGCGGTCGATCCCGCCCGAGTTGCCGTGGCAGTCGAAGTTCGACTGGGCCGAGCCGAGGTAGACGCCCTCGCCGTAGCCGGGCTGGACCAGGCCGGTGTACTCGACCTGCGAGTTGCGCAGGATCCCGTCCGACGACGAGCGTCGGAAGTGCACACCCTCCTCGTCGGTGTGGTGCACGTACACCCCGTCGATGGTGACGTGGTGCGAGTTGTCGAGCATGATCCCCTTCTTCGACTCCGCCACCGTGAAACCGGACAGATTCCAGTACGGGGCGTTGAAGAGCCACACGCCGTACCCGGAATCCCAGCCGGCGGTCGGTGCCGGACACGACGGGCCGCTCCCCGACGGGCCGTCGTTGATCAGTACGGCGCCGCGCGGCCCGGTCAGGGTGATTTGGGCGGACGCCGTGCCGGCCCGTTGGGCGACGAACGAGCCACGGTAGGTGCCCGCCGCCAGCCGGATGGTCTGGCCGGGTTGGGCGGTGGCCAGTGCGGACCTGAGTTCCGCCGCGGTGCTCACGTTCACCGTCGGCCCGCTGGGCGGCGGTGTGGTCGGCGGAGGCGTGCTCGGTGGGGGCGGTGTGGTCGGCGGTGGTGTGGTCGGCGGGCCGGTGGTCGGCGGCGGCGTGCTCGGTGGAGGGGTCGTCGGCGGGGGCGTGGCGGTCGGGGGAGGTGGGGTTGGGCCACCGGTGCAGGGCGCGCCGTTCAGGGTGCAGTTGGTCGGGGTGGCGAGGCCGCTGACGTTGAAGCCGAAGCTCTGCGTGCCGCCGGGTGCCACGGTGCCGTTCCACCCGGCGTTGGCGAACCGGTAACGCTGCCCGGACTGGCTGCGTACGGAGTCCCAGGAGGTGCTGACGGTGGAACCGGCGGCCAGGTCGAACTCGACCACCCAGCCGTTGGCGGCGGCGTCCCCACCGTTGCGGATCGTGTACGCGGCGGCGTAGCCGCTGCCCCACGCCGAGGACTGGGTGAAGGCGGCGGTCAGGGCGGGGCCGGCGGCGTGTGCGGTGGGCGTGAGGGCCAGGGTGGTGGCGACGGCGAGGGTGGCGGCGACGGATGCGCCGAGGGCCGTACGGCCGACCGGGGTGAGTGTCACAGGCAGGGCCTTCCGTCGATCGATCGATGGGCGGAACCGCCCGACACGGAACGACCGTGCTCGATCAGTTAGTAAACCTAACAGTTATCGACGGGGTCAAGGACGGAAGCGACGCGAGGTCTAGGCGGCCAGGTGGGGGCGGCGGGCGGGGCGGGCCAGGGTCAGGCCGAGCAGGGCCAGGACGGCGAGCGCCATGACCGCGATGCCGTACTCCCGGGCGGTGGTCAGGACTCCGCCGGCGTGCACGACCAGGAAGCCGGCGATCACCGCGGGCAGGCCCATGGCCAGGTAAGACACCACGTAGATCACGGAGAGCACCCCGGCGCGTTCGTGCGGTCGAGCCAGCGGGATCACGGTCCGGATCGCGCCCTGGAAACCGGCCCCGAAGCCCGCTCCGGCCACCACGGTCCCGAAGAAGAAGAGGGCTTCCGAGGTGGCGGTGATGGCGAGCAGGGTGATGCCCACCCCCACGAACAGGCCGGCGGTGCCGACGAACATCAACGTACGGGGGGAGGCGGCCCGCAGCAGCAGCACCAGGACACCGCCGCTGGCCGCGAGGGTGAACAGGGCGAGCCCGCCGAGTACGAACGAGTTGGAGCCGGCGACCAGGCGTACCACGCTGGGGCCGAGTGACCCGTAGAAGCCGGCCAGGGCCCACGCTGCCACCAGGGCCGGTACGGCCAGCAGCAGGGGGCGGCGGGCGACCGGGGGCAGGGCGAACTGGAGTCGCAGCGAGGCCAGCGCGCCGGGTCGGGGGGACGACGATTCCCGCATCAGCAGCACGCCGACGCCCTGGAGCACGAAGATGCCGAACAGCACCAGGTAGACCAGGTGGGCCGGGGCCGGCAGGTACTGGACCAGCAGTCCGGAGCCGAGGGCACCGGTGGCCGTACCGACCATGGGTCCGACCGCGTTGGTAATCGCGCCCTTGGCCTGGTTGAGGTCGAGCATGCCGGCACCGATGGCACCGGCGGCGGCGCCGGTCGAGAGGCCCTGGAGGACCCGAGCGACCATCAGTTCCGGTACGCCGTCGGCGGCGGCGAACACCAGCATGGTCGCCGCCTGGACGGCGATGGCCGCGATCAGTACCGGCCGGCGCCCGACGTGGTCCGAGAGCGAGCCCACGGTGAGCAGCGCGACCAGTACGGCCAGCGCGTACACCCCGAAGACCAGGGTCACCGTGATCGGCGAAAAGCCCCATTCGGCCTGGTAGATGGCGTAGAGCGGGGTTGGGGCGCTGGAGCCGGCGAGGAACGCCACCACGATCGAGGCGAGCAGCCAGAATCCGACGGCGGTGGGCAGCCTTCGGGACCGGGCCGGGGCACGGGTGACGGGTGGGGTGGCAAGCAGGGAGGTCATCGGGCTTCTCTCGCGGACGGGCGCGACTTCCTCGTGGACAGGCGCACGAACAGACAGGTTTGTCTAGCTCGGCTAGGCTAGACAAACCTGTCTGTCAGTGCCAAGTGATTGTCATCCACGCCACTCTGACCAGGGCGGCTGCGCCGGTCAGGGGGCGGCGGTCGGGGTGGCCGGTTTGCGGCCGATGGTGACCCGTCGGGTGGGCGGGGGCTCCGGGGTGGCGGGGTGCGGCGCCACCAGGCCCCGCTTCCCGCGCGCCTCGCACAGCTCGGCCAGCTTCGCGTACGCGGGCGCGCCGATCAGCGCCGTCAGCTCGGCCGCGTACGACAGGTACATGGCCTCCTGGCCGACGTGCGCCTCCGGCGAGGAGGTGCACCACCAGTCGAGATCGTGGCCGCCCGCGCCCCAACCCCGCCGGTCGAACTCGCTCAGCGTCGAGACCAGCAGCTTGCTGCCGTCCGGGCGCTTGGTCCAGTCCTGGTCCCGCCGGACCGGTAGCTGCCAGCAGACGTCCGGCTTGTACTCCAGCGGGTGCACCCCGTCGCGCAGCGCCTGACCGTGCAGGGCACAGCCGCCGCCACCGGCGAAGTCGGCGTCGTTGAGGAAGACGCACGGACCCTCACCGGACGACTGGGTCGCGGTACGCCGGGCCGGCGTCTTGCCGTCGACCGTGTCCATCTCGGTGTACTTCTTGAAACCCCGCCGGTAGTGCTGCCAGGTCTGCGGGGTGAGCCGGCTCGCCGCCGCCTTCACCCGCTGCTCGTCATCGTCGTCGGTGAAGAAGGCGCCGTGCGAGCAGCACCCGTCGGCGGCCCGGCCGGCGATGATGCCGTGACAGCCCTTGCCGAAGACACAGGTCCAACGGGACAGCAACCAGGTCAGGTCGGCGCGGACGAGATGCTCGGAGTCCGCCGGGTCGAGGAACTCGATCCACTCCCTGGGGAAGTCGAGGTCGACCTCCCGGCTACGGGGGTCGGTCGGATCCTGGACCAGAATGCGGAGCTGCGTACGGCCTGCCACCTGGTCAGCGTACGCCCGGTGGGTCTACCAGGCCGGATAGCTGCCGTTTCGGGCGCGGTGCGCAGGGTGCGAGCGGACCGGGGCGGCGGGCGAGTCTAGGGTTTCGGCATGCGGCTCGGAGTACTCGACGTCGGTTCCAACACGGTCCACCTCCTCGTGGTCGACGCCCACCATGGCGCCCACCCGTGGCCGGCGCACTCGGAGAAGGCCGTACTGCGGCTGGCCGAGCAGATCGGTCGCAACGGCGAGCTGACCGGAAGCGGCGAGGACGCGCTGGTGGCGTCGGTCGCCGAGGCGAAGGCGTCGGCCGCCCGGCTGACCGTCGACGACCTGCTCGCCTTCGCCACGTCGGCGGTCCGGGACGCGAAGAACGCGGCGCACGTGCTGGGCCGGGTGCGGGCCGAGACCGGCGTACAGCTCGAGGTGTTGTCCGGGGCGGACGAGGCGCGGGCGACGTTCCTCGCGGTCCGTCGCTGGTTCGGCTGGTCGGCCGGCCGGCTCCTGGTGCTCGACATCGGTGGCGGGTCCCTGGAGGTCGCGGCCGGCATCGACGAGGACCCGGACATCGCGCTCTCGCTGCCGCTGGGCGCCGGGCGACTGACCAGGGAACGGCTCAGGGTCGATCCCAGCACCACCGAGCCGCCGTCGGCCCTAGCCGTGGCGGAACTCGAGGAGTACATCGACTCGATGCTCGACCCGGTGGTGGAGCGGATGACCCAGGTCGGCTGGGAACGGCCGGTGGCCACCTCGAAGACGTTCCGGATGCTGGCCCGGCTGGCCGGGGCCGCCCCCTCCAGTGCCGGTCTCTGGGCCCGGCGCAGCCTCTCCCAGCACGGCCTCCGGCAGGTGATCGGGTTCATCCGGCACATCCCGCCGAGCAAGCTCTCGGAGTTGGAGGGGGTGAGCAGCAGCCGGGCGCACCAGCTCCTGGCGGGTGCGGTGGTGGCGGAGGCGGTGATGCGGCGGCTGGGCATCGAGTCGCTGGACATCTGCCCGTGGGCACTGCGCGAAGGGGTCATCCTCCGCCGGTTGGACCAACTCGAACCGGCATGACCTGACCTGCGGATACGGGCGGTTTAGGGCATCTTGTCGGTGGCGCTCGTGCCGCTGAGAGCTACGCTGACAACCGTGGCGACCCCTGTGCTCCTGTCCAGCTCCTCGGTCTTCCCCGAGCCCACGGCGGCGGCTTTCGAACTCGCCGCCGCCCTCGGGTACGACGGTGTCGAGGTCATGGTCTGGACCGATGCGGTGAGTCAGGACGCCGGTGCCCTGCGTGGCCTGGCCGAGCACTACGGCGTACCGGTGCTCTCGGTGCACGCGCCGTGCCTGCTGGTGACCCAGCGGGTGTGGAGCAACGATCCGGGACAGCGACTGCGCCGGGCGGTGGAACTGGCCGAGACGCTCCGGGCGCCGACGGTGGTGGTGCACCCGCCTTTCACCTGGCAGCGCGACTACGCCCGCTCCTTCGGCCCGATCCTCGACGGGCTGGCCGAGGACCACCCGGGCGTACGCGTCGCGGTCGAGAACATGTACCCCGTCCGGATGGCCGGACGGGAGTTCGTCCCGTATGTGCCGAGCTGGAACCCGACCGACACCGGGTATGACGCGTACACCCTCGACCTGTCGCACTGTGCCGCCTCGCACACCGACTCGCTCGAGATGGCCGACATGATGGGGGCGAAGCTCGCCCACGTCCACCTCGGCGACGGCACCGGCGAGGGGCGCGACGAGCACCTGGTGCCCGGCCGGGGCAACCAGCCGTGCGCCGAACTGCTCGCCTCGCTGGCCGGTCGCGGGTTCACCGGCGCGATCGCGGTCGAGGTGTCGACCCGGGGCGCCAAGAGCCGCGCCGCCCGTGAGGCGGACCTCGGCGCGGCGCTGACCTTCGCCCGCGAACACCTGGCCACCGCCCCCACCCTCAAGCATTAACCGGAGGTAGAAACTTCGGTTGGGGTGGGGACCGGGCTCTCAGACCTTGGTGAGGGTCGGTGCGGGGAGGGCGGACTTGGGGACGCTCGGCTTGGGTACGGCCGCCGCCTGCACCGCCCCCTGGACCGCGGCCCGCTTCCGGGCCCGGTGGGCGGCGACGTGCGAGCGGGTGGCGCAGCGCTCCGAGCAGAACCGGCGGCAACAGTTGGACGAGGTGTCCAGGTAGACGTTGCCGCAGCGGTCGTCAGCGCAGACGCCGAAGCGGGCGCTGCCGTACTCGCAGAGCCAGACCGAAAGACCCCAGACCGCGCCGGCCAGATACTCCGCGCTGACCGAGGCGCCCCGGCTGGTCACGTGCATGTGCCAGTCGCTGGATCCGTGACCGGAAATGCGGGGCTGCACGGGAAAGGTCTCCAGTAGCGAGTTCAGTTCGGTCACCGCGGCCGCGTCGCGGCCGGAGGTGCCGAATTCGAAGACGTCACGCAGACGCTTCTGTGCGCGGCGGAATATCGCCACGTCGCGTTCGGCCACCTCATCGCGCATCCAGAGGTTTTCGTCGGCGAAGAGCGCCTTCAGGTCGTCGAGGTCGTCCAGGCGCGCGTTGACAAGGTCAACTCCGGTCCGGGCGTACGCGTCGAAGTTCACCCGACAACCGTAGACGATTCGCGGCCGAAGTGGCGCCTGACCGTAGTGCCGTAGAAGCCGGGCGTGTATCAGTGATAAGGCTTTCACTTTGTGATTGCCCGACCCGCGCCGGACCCAGTGGCTGATGACATACTCCGTCATCCGTGGTGACGAATCGAGAAATGCCGGCAACAGCTAAGGGTGTTCCGGAAAAAGTTCTCATGGCCTCGGCGAGTGGTCCGTTCTGTGAAAGTCGCAACTTCCACGTAACCCCCGCCGGCCGGTCGGGGAACCGCCCGAGGCCGGGTCCGGCGGATCGGACCTGCCCGCTGCCCGGTTCCGGCCCGACGGCGGGCGTTACGCTCCCAGCATGCGCTCGGTCATCCTCGCCGCCTCCCGGTCATCCCGGGTCGAGCGGCTCGTCGAGACGGCCCCGTACACCCGGGACGTCGTACGCCGATTCGTCGCCGGCACCGCCACCGACGACGCACTCCGTGCCACCCGTGAACTCGTCGGCAGCGGGCTGGCGGTGACCCTCGATTACCTCGGGGAGGACACCGTGACCCCCGAGCAGGCCACCGCGGTCCGGGAGGAGTACCTCACCCTGCTGACCGTGCTCGCCGGGGCCGACCTGACCCCGGCCGCCGAGGTCAGCGTCAAACTCTCCGCCCTCGGGCAGAAGTTCGACGAGAAGCTCGCCTACGACAACGTACGGGCGATCTGCACCGCCGCCGCGGCTGCCGGCACCACGGTGACCCTCGACATGGAGGACCACACCACCACCGACTCGACCCTGGACATCCTGGCGCGGCTGCGCAAGGACTTCCCGTCGACCGGCGCGGTGCTCCAGGCGTACCTGCGGCGGACCGAGGCGGACTGCCGAGAACTGGCCACCGCCGGCTCCCGGGTACGGCTCTGCAAGGGGGCGTACAAGGAGCCGGAGTCGGTGGCGTACCAGTCGGCGCGCGACGTCGACAAGTCGTACGTCCGCTGCCTCAACATCCTGCTCTCCGGTGACGGCTACCCGATGCTCGCCACCCACGACCCGCGCCTGATCGCGATCGGCCAGGACCGGGCCCGGTGGTTCGACCGCTCGCCGGACGAGTTCGAGTTCCAGATGCTCTACGGCATCCGCCCGGAGGAGCAGATCCGGCTGGCCGGCGAGGGGCACACGGTCCGGACCTACCTGCCCTACGGCAGCGACTGGTACGGCTACCTGATGCGCCGGCTCGCCGAACGCCCGGCGAACCTGGTCTTCTTCGCCCGCGCCCTGCTCTCCCGGAGCTGATCCGCTGCCTCTCCCGGAGCTGAACGGCGGCGCTCGCCGGGCACGACCTGGGTGTGCCCCGCCGAGCGCGACGGCCCCGAGCGCGCTGACACGGTTTCTCCGTACATCGTCTTTGATGTGGGCACATCAAAGACGATGTAGACGGAAACCGAGTTGTGCCTCCACAGGGGAGGGTGGCGCGGCGGCGTGCGTACGGATGATTGCCGTACGGGGGATATGCGGGCATCCGGCGTACAGGGGGATGTCGTACTCTCCCGTGGGTGATCGACGGGGTGGACACGCGGCCGGTGCGCCGGTGGCGGTGGCCGTTGTGGGTGGCTCTCGGTGTCGTCGGGGTGCTGCTGTTCTGCGGGGTGCCGGTCGGGTTGACGGCGGTGCTGATCGCCCGGATGCCGGACCCGGCGAGCCTGCCCGACACGGCCGCCAGCGCGACACCGGCGGTCAGCCCCGAGCCGGGCGACCCGGTGGAGGTCACCGCCGCCTGGCTCGGTGAGCGGATCGACGCCCTCCTGGACCAGCAGGCACAGGCCCTGCTGCGCGGCGACGAGCAGGGCTTCCTCGCGGTGGCCGATCCGGCGTCACCGGCTGCCGCCGACCTGAAACGGCAGTTCCGGGTGCTCCGGTCGATGAAGGTCGCCGCCTGGCATCCGTCGCTCAACGGCCGGCCGACCCGGATGAACAGCAACACCAGCGAGTGGCGGGTCCTGGTCACCATCGGACACTGCTTCGTCCTGACGGACTGCCGTACCGGTCCGGTGACGATCGGCACCCGATGGGACGACGTCCGCCCGCAGCCGCGCCTCATCGCCATCGAGCCGTCCATGTCCGGGACGGACGGACCGAGGCCGTGGGAGGTCAGCGACCTCGCGGTCGGCATCGGCGCCCGGACCCTGGTCGCGGTCCCGCAGACGGTACGCGACAAGCTCCCCGACCTGCTCAAGGCTGCCGAGCAGGCGGCCGTGGTGGCCGACCGGTACGCCGTCGGCGGCACCCGCCCGGACGTCTACCGGATCTTCTACGCCCCCGGTGCCGAGTGGAAACTCTGGTACGGGGGCGGCCGACCGGCCTGGACCGGCGGGTACGCGGTCGGTATCGGTGGCGACCGGTTCGACGTGGTGCTCAACGGCGACGGGCTGCACCGTACGGCCGTCGACGACCTGCTGCGGCACGAGATGACGCATGCCGCCTCGTTGCCCGGCCGGGGTTATGCCAGCAGCGAGAACTGGTGGCTGGTCGAGGGGATCGCCGAGTACGCCGGTGCCGGTGGCCGCCCGGTGGCCCAGTACGAGGGACTCGCCGACGTGACCCGGCTGCTTGCCGCCGGCGGCGGCTGGAACGGCAAGCTCGAATCGGTCGAGCCGGCCGACAGCGCGGAGGACTGGCGGGTCTCGGGCAGCTACGGGGTCGGTTACCTGGCCGTCCGCTACCTGGTGGACCGGTTCGGCGAGGAGGACCTGCTGGCCTTCTACCGGTTGGTGGTGCACGAGGGGCGCTCGGTGGGGGACGCCGCCCAACAGGCGTTCGGCGTGGACTGGAGCGCCCTGCACAACGAGTGCGTGGGGTACGCCCGCAGCGTCGCCCGCTGACCGACGAGAGCGGCCGGCTGTATGGGCCGGGGGTGGGTGCACCGCGCGTCGCGGTGCTCGTACCAGGGGTGTTGCTCGTAGCATGAGGCCGTGAGTCGCGTTCCGTCGCCGCCCGTGTACGCAGCGTCGCGGCCCCTCCTGCCTGCCCTTGTTGTCGGCTCGGTTGTCCTGGTGAGCCTCGGCGCTGCCGCGTGCGGCGACGAGCCCACCCCGGTCACCCTCGCCAGCGCGTCGCGGGCCAGCGTCGCCGAACTGGTCGACGCCCCGGCCAGCGTCACCGCCCGTGCGATGGCGACCCTCAGCGCGCCCGCCGACGGCGTCCTGACCGACCTGCGGGTCGACCCCGGCGACACCGTCACCGCCGGCCAGATCCTCGCCGTGGTCGACTCCCCGGTGGCCCGGAGCCGGCTCGAACAGGCCGGGCAGGCACTCGACGCGGCCAAGCGGGCGGGCCGGGGCGCCGGTGGCATCCGGCGCGCCGACCTGAAGCGGAATCAACGCGCCACCGACGAGGCTGCCGCCCGCGCGTTCGCCACCGCCCGGGACGCCGCCGGGAAGATCACCGAACCCGGACTCCGGGACGCCCAACTCGCCCAGGTCCGGGCCGCCGAACAGCAGTACAAAACCGCCGCCCGCGCCGCCGACCAGGCCGTACGGGCCGCACAGCGCGGCGTCGCCCAACTCGGTGCGGCGGTCGGCGCACTCGGCACCGCCCAGCGGATCCAGGCCCAGCAGGCGTACGACCTGGCGAAGTCGACCGTGGACGCGCTCACCCTGCGGGCGCCGGTCGGCGGAGTGGTCCAGTTGGGCGGCACCGCCGACGACACCGGTCCGGCCGACGCGCTCACCGGACTGCTCGGGGCGGCCGGCATCACCGGAGGAGCGGGCGGCGCCGGGGGAGCGGGTGCGACCCGCGGCCTCGGGCCACTGGCCAACCCGGCGGTGCCCGGCGTCGACGGAGCCGTACCGGTGGGCGGCCGGGTCAGCGCCGGAACACCGATCATGACCGTGGTGGACCTCGCCCAACTGGGACTGGTCGCCGAGGTGGACGAGACCGACGTACTGCTGGTCGCGCCCGGACTCGCGGCGACCGTCGAGTTCGACGCCGCCACCGGCGCCACGTACGACGCCCGGGTGCACGCCGTCGACGTACTGCCGGCGGCCGGGGCGGGGGCCGGGGTCAGCTACCGGGTCCGGCTCGCCCTCGCCGACGGGCGGTACCCCGACGGGCGCCCCGCCCCCGCACCGCGCCCGGGCATGAGCGCCGTCGCCCACCTGCGGGTACGCCAGGCCGACGACGCGGTGACCGTGCCGGCCGCGGCGGTCTTCTCCACCGAGGGGCGGGACAACGTCTGGCTGGTCCGGTCCGGTCGGGCCGAACGGGTGCCGGTGACCGTGGGTGTCGAGGGGGCCGAACTGGTGCAGATCCTCGACGGGGTGCAGCCGGGAGAGCAGCTCGTCGTACGCGGCACCGACCGGGTCCGTACCGGACAGCAGGTCCCTTGACCGGGACCGGTTCCACGGTCGGGTACGGGGTCGAAGCCGCGGTCGAGGCGATCGACGTGACCCGGACGTACGACCTGGGTGGGGGCGAGGTGGCCGCGCTGCGCGGGGTGTCGCTGCGGATCGCGCCCGGCGACCACGTCGCGGTCGTCGGCCCGTCCGGGTCCGGTAAGTCGACCCTGATGCACCTGCTCGGCGGCCTGGACCGGCCGACCGCCGGACTGCTGCGCATCGGCGGGCGGGACGTCGGCACGCTGAGCGCCCCGGAACTGGCGGCCCTGCGCAACCGGACCATCGGTTTCGTGTTCCAGTCGTTCCACCTGCTGCCCCGGACCAGCGCGGTGGACAACGTCGCGCTGCCCCTGGTGTACCGGGGACTCGGTGCCCGGCAGCGACGCCTGCTGGCCACCGAAACCCTGGTACGGGTCGGCCTCGGCCACCGGCTCGGGCACCGGCCGAACCAGCTCTCCGGCGGCGAGCAGCAGCGGGTGGCGATCGCGCGGGCGCTGGTCACCGAGCCGGCCGTACTGCTGGCCGACGAGCCGACCGGCAACCTGGACAGTGCCACCGGTGAGTCAGTACTCGCCCTGCTGGAGGAGTTGAACGCGGAACGCGGGGTGGCGGTCGTACTGGTCACCCACGACCGGCAACTGGCCGCCCGTACGCGGCGACAGATCATCATCCGGGACGGGCGGATCGTCGAGGACGAGCCCGCGCCGGTCGGGCCGGTTTCCTCACCTGAGATAGTGGACGCCGCTCCCAGCGCGGAGCCCCGGTTCGCGTCCGGAAGCGAGTCGGGGCACCCGTCCGGTGGCTCCGGTGGCGCCGCCGGAGCCACCGGGCGCCTTCGCCCCGCGCATCCCCTCCCCACGCCCCGCCGCGGCGGGACCACGTGAACCGGCTTCTCCGGCTTCACCTGAACCGACCGGACCCGGTGGATCGTGCGGCTGGCTGAGGGCTGGCGGGTGGCACGGGACGCGTTGCGGGCCAACCGGATGCGCAGCGCGTTGACCATGCTCGGCGTGATCATCGGCGTGGCCGCGGTGGTGGTGCTGGTGGCCATCGGCACCGGCGCCAAGCGCGAGGTCGAGCAGCAGGTCGAGGGGCTCGGCTCGAACCTGCTCGTGGTGGTGCCGGGCCGGCTCGACTTCGGTGCCGCGCCGGCGGTGTCCCGGCTCGACCTGTCGGACGTCGAGGCGGTCTCCCGGGTGGTCGGTGACGCTGGTCAGGTCACCGCGACGGTCGCCTCTGGCGAGACCGTACGGGTCGGCACCCGTTCGGTGTTCAGCACCGTGCAGGGCGTACTGGAGACGACGCAGGAGGTCTTCGTCCGCGATCTCGACCGGGGGGCGTACCTCGGTTCGTCCGATGTGGACACCGCTCGCCGGGTGGCGGTGCTCGGATCGCGGGTGGCCGGCACGCTCTTCGGTGACCGGGACCCGATCGGCCAGCAGGTCTCGATCGCCTCGGTACGGTTCCGCGTGATCGGGACCTTCGCACCGCTGGGGCAGAGTCTCGGCGTGGACCGGGACGACGAGGTGCACGTACCGATCACCGCCGCGCACCGGCTCTACGGTACGACGCGGATCGACGGGATCGCCGTGAAAGCGCCGGACCGGGAGCGGATCGGCGAACTGGGCAACCGGATCGTGGGCGAGTTGACCACCCGGCACCCGGACACCGAGTTCAGCGCGGTGACCCAGGAGCAGATCCTCGGCGTACTCGGCGACATCCTCGGTGTGCTGACCGGGGTGCTCACCGCCATCGCCGGCATCTCACTACTGGTCGGCGGGGTGGGCGTCTCCAACATCATGCTGGTCTCCGTACGCGAACGGACCCGGGAGATCGGCCTGCGCAAGGCGGTCGGCGCCCGGCCCCGGGACATCGGGCTGCAGTTCCTCCTGGAGGCGGTGCTGCTGACCGCGCTCGGCGGGGTGACCGGGATGGGGCTAGGTATCGGCGGGGCGTTGCTGGTGGCCGGACTCACCCCGGTCCCGGCGACGGTCACCGGTTGGTCGCTGGCGTTGGCCTTCGGGGTCTCGGCGGTGGTGGGCATCGTCTTCGGGGTGCTGCCGGCCCGTCGTGCGGGACGCCTGGATCCGGTGATCGCGCTGCGGGCGGAGTAGTTCTGTCCCCTACCGGGTGGAATATGCCTGCTCGCAACGGTGTGGCGGCTTGACTACCTATGATCAACAGCGTGAAGGGATCGCGCAGGTCACAGCCGTCCCGCTACCGTACTGGTAACACGCGCGTTGCCCGCCGTGGCGCGGGAGCAGCCCGCCCGGGGGCACGCGCCGGGGAATGGAATGGGTCGGTGAGCCATGACGGGATCACCACAGTCCGACGCTCGGTTGTCGGAGGTCAGGTTCCTGACCGTCGCCGAGGTGGCGACTCTGATGCGGGTTTCCAAGATGACCGTCTACCGGCTCGTGCACTCCGGTGAACTCACCGCGGTGCGGGTCGGCCGGTCGTTCCGGGTGCCCGAGCACGCGGTGCACGAGTACCTGCGCGGCGCGTTTCAAGAAACGGCCTGATCCCGCCCGCGGCGCCCTCCGGCGTCGGGGCGGTGCAGGCCGGGGTGGTCGTGGCCGGGGCCATGACGGCTGTGCATGGGGCCGCGTTGGGCCTGTGCAGGGGCGACGGCTACCCTGGACCGCGACCGTGATCCCATCTTGGTGCGTCCAACACCCACCAGCCGGGTCCGGTCCGTTGTCCAGTTCGGTTCCCGGAGCCATCCGACGATGGCTTCCGGGCCGACCCGCACGTTGCATCGGAAGGGCTGTCGTATGGGCTCGGTGGTCAAGAAGCGCCGCAAGCGCATGGCTAAGAAGAAGCACCGCAAGCTGCTGCGTAAGACCCGCGTCCAGCGTCGCAAGCTCGGCAAGTGACCTGGGCCGGGCGTTCGCCCGGCTCATGGCGCCACTTGCCACCCGTCGACCCTCGGAGGCACCCGTGACACGGTCGCGGTGGTCCGGGCCGTTGCGCCCGTACCCGCTGACGGGGAGCGTGGGATGACCCCCGGCCGCACCTCCGGTGCACCGGGGGTTGTCGTGGTAACCGGGGTCAGTCGCTACCTCGGTGCCCACGTCGCGGCCCGCCTCGCCGCCGATCCCCGGATCGAGCGGGTGGTCGGCCTGGACGCCGCCGACCCGTCCACCGAACTCGCCCCCCTGCTCGACGGGGTCGACCGGGTACGGGCCGACGCCGCGTCGGTCGGCACAGTGATCGACGACCTGGGCGCCGACTCGGTGGTCCACCTCGCGTTGGTGACCGCCCCCGACCAGCAGCACGGTGGGCGGGCGGCGATGAAGGAACAGAACGTCATCGGCACCATGCAGCTCCTCGCCGCCTGCCAACGCGCGCCGAGGCTGCGCCGGTTGGTGGTCCGTTCCTCCACCGCCGCGTACGGGGCGTCGTTCCGCGACCCGGCGGTCTTCACCGAGGAGACCGAGCCGCACGCGGTCCCGCGCGGCGGATTCGCCCGCGACATCCTGGACATCGAGGGCTACGTCCGGGGCTTCCGTCGACGCCGGCCCGACGTCACCGCCACCGTGTTGCGGTTCGCCCCGTTCATCGGCTCCACCGCCGACACGACGCTGACCCGCTACTTCTCCCAGCGGGTCGTACCGACGGTGCTCGGGCGGGACCCGCGACTGCAGTTCCTGCACATCTCCGACGCGCTCGAAGTGCTGTACCGGTCGGTCACCGAGGAGCACGGCGGGACGTACAACGTCGCCGGTCCGGGCGTACTCGCCCTGTCCCAGGCGATCAGGCGTTCCGGGCGGGTCGCCGTACCGGTGCTCGAACCCGGTCTGTCGGGTGCGGCCGGGATCGCCCGTACCCTCGGCTTCGGGCGCTACGGGCTGGACCAGGTCGATCTCTTCGTGCACGGCCGGGTCGTCGACACCACCCGGCTCACCACCGAGTACGGCTTCACCCCGCGCTCGACCGCCGCCGCGTTCGACGACTTCATCGGCGGACACACCGACCGTACGGTGGTCCGGCCCGACCAGCTCGCCACCGCCGAGCGGGCGATCCTGGACGGCATCCGTCAGGTACGTGCCGCGGTGGCCGACCCCTCGGACCGGCGACCACCGGCGAGTGACCGTTGATGAGTGAGAACGGGCGCCCACCCGCGCCGGAGCCGATCGGACCCGCGGTGCCGGACCAGCCGGGCGACGTCTGGGACCGGCGGGTCGCCTCCGGGCTGGCGTTCCTCCGCCGCCGGCTCACCGGTCAGTACGAGATCGACGAGTTCGGGTTCGACCCCGAGCTGACCGACCGGGTGTTCCATCCGCTGCTGCGCCAGCTTTACCGGGAGTGGTTCCGTACCGAGGTCACCGGGGTGGAGAACCTGCCGGTCGAGGGCGCGGGGCTGGTGGTGGGCAACCACTCCGGCACCGTCGCCCTGGACGCGTTGATCCTCTCCGCGGTGCTGCACGACCGGCACCCCGCCCACCGCTACCTGCGCCTGCTCGGCGCCGACATCGTGTTCCGGATGCCGGGCGTCTCCGAACTGGCCCGCAAGACCGGCGGCACCATGGCGTGCAACCCGGACGCGGAGCGGCTGCTGGGCCGGGGCGAACTGGTCGGGGTGTTTCCCGAGGGGTTCAAGGGGGTCGGCAAGCTCTACTCCGACCGCTACAAGCTGCAGCGGTTCGGCCGGGGCGGGTTCGTCTCGGCGGCACTGCGTACGGGCACCCCGATCATTCCGGTGGCGATCGTCGGGGCCGAGGAGACGTACCCGATGCTCGCCGACGTCAAGCCACTGGCCCGGCTGCTCAAGCTGCCGTACTTTCCGCTGACGCCGACCTTCCCGTGGCTCGGGCCGCTGGGTCTGGTGCCGCTGCCGAGCAAGTGGCTGATCGAGTTCTGCCCGCCGATCTCGACCGAGGGCATGGCCGACCAGGCGGACGACCCGCTGGTCGTGTTCAACCTCGCCGACCAGGTACGCGAGACCATCCAGCAGACGCTGCACCAGTTGCTGGAACGCCGCCCGGACCCGTTCGGCCCCTGACCGCCGGCCCTACTTCAGGGTGCGCAGGTCGAGGGTGTGCCAGGCGGTGATGTCGCTGCCCCCGGTCGACCACCACAGGATGCCGTCCCGGCAGAGCACCAGACCGCTGCCGTCGCTCACCACCACGGTCCGTTTCTCGCGTACGTCGTACAGCAGCAACTGCTGACTGTCGGTGGCGGTCCGCTGGGCGTCGGCGAGGGAGACCACCTCGAACCGGTCGAGCACCGCGACGTCGATCACCGCGGCGGTCGCCACCCCACCGGCCACCTGCTGCCGGTCCGTGCCGTCGGGGCGCATCAGCTCGATCCGTCCCGGCCCGTCGGCGGCCAGCACCAGCACCCGGCACCAGGTCGGGCTACAGGTGACCAGTTCGGAGCCGGTGGCGTCGACCTCGATCACCTTGCGCTGTTCGAGGTTGCGTAGCTGCACCGGCCCGCTCGTCCCGGTCCCGGCGCTGACCAGCCACGGGTACGCGGAGACGGACCAGGCGCCCTGCTCGGTACGGACGGACACCGCTCCGCCGGTCAACGCCACCGAACGGATCTCGGTCGCCGTTTCTTCGTCGGGCGCGACGGACGCCCAGTAGAGCCGGCCGGAGTTGATCACCATGTCGTACTGGGAGTTGAAGAAGACCACGTCACCGGTGTCCGCGGTGAGCCGCCGGGCAGGCTGGGCGGTGGCCAGGTTCGCCGCCCACACCTCGGTACGCCCGTGACCGTCCGCCCCGGGGACCGACTCGGCCCAGGCGAACTCGTCGCCGTCGCGGGCGAATCCGGCGTACACCGGGCCGTCCGCGATCGGCAGCCGGCGCAGTTCGCGGATCGTGCCGTCGGCGGCCCGGAGCACCAGGCGCAGGTGGGTGCCCTCCGGGCTGGGCGCGGTGCCGACCGACACCCGCGCGTCGAGGAAGAAGACCGGGCTGTACGCCGGCCCGTCCGACAGCGCGGCCGGGATCTCCACCGGTCGGGCGTCCGGCCACACCTGTTCGATCGTGCGGACCTGGGTGCCGGGCGGGTCAGGGTCGGCGGTGGGCAGGGCGAGCAGCACCCCGCCCGCGCCCAGTGCCGCGACCAGCCCGATCAGCCCGCCGAGCCGGTGCCGCCTCGGGTTGACGGTCGGTCCGGTGACCGGTGCGGGCGTACGGGTGGCCGTGTCGGTGGCCGGCTGCGCCGTCATCGGCCCTGCTTACGGCGACGTACCGCAAGCCCGGCGGTCACCGCGCCGGCCAGCAGGCCCGCGGCAACCGTCGACGGTACGGCGATCCTGGCCGCCTTACGTCCGGTACGGAAGTCGCGTATTTCCCAACCGCGCATCCGGGAGGCCCGGCGGAGGTTGTTGTCCGGGTTGATCGCGACCGCCCGCCCGACCGTGCAGAGCATCGGCAGATCGTTGGAGGAGTCGCTGTACGCGACGCATCGGGCCAGGTCGAGGTGCTCCACCGCAGCGAGCTGGCACACCGCGTCGGCCTTCGCCGGGCCGTGCATCAGGTCCCCGACCAGCCGCCCGGTGTACGCGCCATCGTGGATCTCGGCCACCGTGCCGATCGCGCCGGTGAGGCCGAGTCGGGCCGCGATAACCCGGCCGATCTCCACCGGTGCGGCGCTGACCAGCCAGACCCGCTGGCCGGCGTCGAGGTGCAGTTGGGCCAGGGCGCGGGTGCCGGCCCAGATCCTGGGCGCCATCAGCTCGTCGAAGATCTCCTCGGTGAGCCGCTCGACGTCCTCGACCCGCCACCCCTCCACGAAGGCGAGCGCGGCCTCCTTGGCGTGGGACATGTCGCCCGCGTGCTCGGTGGCGAGCAGCCGGAACCGCAGTTGCTGCCAGGCGAACCGGGCCAGGTCACCGGTGGTGAAGTACTTGCGTGCGGCCAGCCCACGGGCGAACCAGTAGATGGAGGCGCCCTGCATCATCGTGTTGTCCACGTCGAAGAAGGCGGCGGCGCTCCGGTCGACGGGTGCGGCCGGGGCCGGTTCGGGTTCCGTCGCTGCCCAGCCGGCGGTGTGACCGTGCGCGTCCGTACTGACGGTCACCTTTCGGATCCGGGCCACGCGGACCTCCCTCCGCTCGATGGATGCGTCCCGTGCCTCCAGCGAGCCTAGTCGGGACCGGCACCACCCAGCGCCGTCCTACCGCAGTGCACCGCCGGTCACCCGGCAGAGTGTTCGGATGGTTGCCGTCGGTGTTCGGTGCGACGCAACGGCGTACGCGCTGTGGGGTCCGGACCAGAAGGCCCGGACCCCACAGCGGATGCTCGACGTGCTCGCCGCCCTGCCGTCACTCGGCGGGTCGGCCGTCGACCGGCGTGGTGCTGTCGAAGACCGGCTTCTTCCCGTTCGGCCCGAGCTCCAACTGCCGGTCCGGCGTGCCGCTCGGAGTGACCTCCGGCTCCTCCGACGTCTCCGGCCGTGGTGTGCCCGGTGTCCGGGGAGTGCTGGGGCGGTTCTCCTGTGGGGAGTTCTGCTGTGCCCCGGCCGAGCCGCGGCTGGTGCCGCAGGCGCGGGGCAGCGGCCCGAGGGTGTCGATCCGCGCGGCCGGCTCCACGCCGCACTGCAACGCCGCGCGGAGCAGGTCGGCGCGCTTGCCGATCGAGTCGAGCAGGGCGAGCGACTCGCCCACCCGCTGACTGTCGGCGGTGGTCGCCCCGCCCAGCAGCCCGGTGATCTGCCGGCGCTGGCCGGTCAGGAACTTGCCGATCGCGTCCAGCGCCGCGGCGTCGCGGCGCTGTGCGGCGGAGGTGTTCAGAAGCTTGATGCCCTGGCGGGTGTCGTCGTCCATGTCGTCGAGAACGGCCGCGAAGCCGGCCTCGTCGCCCTGGACCGCGACCGCCTCGGCGAGTCGGGTCTGGGCGAAGTCGAGGAAGAGCTGCCCCCGGCTGAGGTCCGAACTGGCCAGTGCGAGCTGGGCCCGTTCGGTGGACCTCTTGACCGCGTACAGGGCGTCGCCCGGCAGGGCGTTCTCGCTGGCGGCGGACATGCCGGAGACCGCGATCGCGCCGACGGCCACGCCGACGATGACCGAGCCCCGGACCCGGGCCCGGCTGCGCTGGGGGCGCTGTGCGGTTCGCCGGGCGCGCTTCTCGGCACCCGGATCCGCGCCTGCCGCCGCGTCGATCGCCGCCTGCTCGGCGGCGGCCATCAGGATCAGGCGCAGCCCGGTACGGAACTCCGGGTCGACCTCGGCCTCGACGGACTGCTGTGCGCCACGCATCCGCTGTCCGACCGTCACCAGTTCGGTAAGGTCGTCGTCGGCGCGG
Source organism: Micromonospora sp. NPDC004704 (assembly GCF_053601675.1). Taxonomy (NCBI): domain Bacteria; kingdom Bacillati; phylum Actinomycetota; class Actinomycetes; order Micromonosporales; family Micromonosporaceae; genus Micromonospora; species Micromonospora sp. NPDC004704. The sequence goes on from NZ_JBSGCD010000021.1 coordinate 73,806, forward strand.
GAACGGATGTGGTGTCGACGGCCACCGTTGGCTTCGTCGAGGAGTTGCGCGAAGCGCTCGGCGCGCCAGCGGCGGAATAGGTTGAGATTCACCGCGGGCACCTCCCTTCGCTGGTCACGGCCGTACGGGCGGCATCGTCGCCGACCGTGCGACGGTGGCTTGGGTCCGGGCCGCTCGGCCGTGGCCGATCAGTCGGCCGGACCGACGGGCCGGCGGTGTGCCTGGGCAACCGCCCGTCGCATCGGGACAAACGGCCGGTGAGCCTGCCCGGTTACGGGCCGTTCGGTCGCAGTATCACGATGAGTGATCGGTGGTGCCGCGTCTGAGTATCCCGGATGCACCGGACTCACGGCTGGAACCCGTCCGGGAGCAGGCGGGCCAGGGCCCGTACGGCGCGGTACTGGAGGGCCTTGATCGCGCCCTCGTTCTTGCCCATCGTCTGCGCCGTCTCCGCCACGGAGAAGCCCTGCAGGAACCGGAGCACGATGCATTCCTGCTGCTCGGGGTTGAGTTGTTTCACCGCGCCGAGCAGCGCCATGTTGGTGATGTGCTCGACGACCGCGGCCTCCGGGCTCCCTTCCGGACCCCGATCCTCACGATCCGCATCTAACACATCACCCGTAGTAACTTCGAGTCGGTACCGGCCGGACTTGAAGTGGTCGGCGACCAGGTTCCGGGCGATCGTCACGAGCCAGGCACCGAGATCGCGCCCCTGCCAGGTGAAGCTGCCGATGCGTTTGAGTGCGCGCAGGAAGGTGTCCGAGGTCAGGTCCTCGGCCAACTGCCGGTTGCCGACCCGGAAGTAGACGAACCGGAAGACGGTGTCCACGTACCGGTCGTAGATCAGACCGAACGCCTCGGACTCGCCCTGCTGGGCCCGCTCGATCAGCTTCCACACCTCGGTCGCCGGATCCGAGGGATCCGGGCGGTCCGGGTAGCCGGTCGGTGGCGGTGCCGCCGGCCCGGGTGCCGGGTCGACGGCCGGGACGACCGGCAGGATGGCGGTCTCGGTCTCCGGTGCGTCCGGCCGGGGTCCCGTCTGTCCGGGGCCGGGTTGGGCCGGCATCGGGGGTCGGGTCGGGCTGGTCACCCGACCGCTGATCGGGCGCGCGTTGCTCCCCGGCGGGGTGTGCCGCGACGGCGTCTCGTTCGGATGCGGTCGGTTCCGGATCCGTTTGGGACTGCCCTCGCCGCGTACGGCCAGGCTCCGCATGTCGTCCATGGAGATCCGCAGCATGCTGAGGCCCTGGTTCAGGGCCGCGCGGGCGGATTGAACCTCGCGGCGACGTGCGGCGTCCGCGTATCCGTAAGTGCTCACAGGCCCTCCCCGAGCCGGTACGCCAGCGGGGCCGGTCGCCACGATCTCGCGGCCACGATGCCGCGAACCCGGCCTGGACCGGCACGATCCACCAGACCGAGGGCAGACTGCCCCGGTTGGCGGCACGCATCCATGAGGTGCTGGTGCAGTGCAGTTACAGGCACGGCGGCCTCCTCGGGCTGAGGGGTGTCGACTCACAGCAAAAGGGGTGAGCCAACCCGAGTGATGATAGGGCCAACGTCACCCACGCGTGGCGAGTCCGTTACACAGAGCCAAAGTATTTCCCAGATTTGCCCAACTGGGGCGGACGATTTGTGCGTTGTCGGATCCTCGACAGTCGGGTCATCCGGCCCGTGAGCTGCAAAAACACCGCAACACGCCGAGGAGCGGCACGGTTTGGCGTGCCGCCGGCATAAGTGCTAACGGTGACGGTCGGTCCCGCTCGTGATATTTCCACGCCGGGACACGGTCTCGTGGACGGTACCGTGAGCCACCGGGGAAGTCGAGAGGCAGTCGGACGTCGATGCGCGGGAGCGGTCCGGGCCGGTCCTGTGCCAGACTGCTGCGATCCACGCCGGACCTGGGAGAACGCATGGCGAGCGAGCCGAGACTGACCCTGATCACCCGTCCCGGGTGTCATCTGTGCGAGGTGGCCAAGGAGGCGATCGACCGGGTGGCGGCCAGCACCGGCACCGGTTGGGTCGAGGTCGACATCACCGCCGACCTCGAACTCGAACGCGAGTACGGCGACCGCGTACCGGTGATCCTGCTCGACGGCAAGGAACACGGCTACTGGCGGGTGGAGGAACCCCGCCTCCTCCAGGCCCTGACCCGGACCTCCTAGCCCGCCCTCCGTTCCGCGGTCGGCGGGGCGGGCTCGGCGGGGTGGGTGCGTGGCGGCCGAGTTATTGTGCTGCGATGGGAACGGCTCGTAGGCACCTGGTTTGGGACTGGAACGGGACGCTGCTCAACGACCTCAGCCTGGTTGTCGCGTCGACCAACGTGGTGTTCGCCAGCGTCGGTGGACCGGTGGTCACGGCCGAGGAGCACCGGCTCGGGTTCCGGCGCCCGATCTCCGAGTACTACGCCGACGTACTGGGCCGGGCGGTGGACACCGACGCGTTCGGCTCACTCGACAAGGTCTTTCACGACGCGTACCGGACCGGGTTGACCACCTGCGAGCTGGCCGAGGACGCCACCACCGCCATGCGGTCCTGGACCGGCACCCAGTCGCTGCTGTCCATGTGGTTCCACGACGAGCTGGTCCCCGCCGTCGAGACGTACGGCCTGACCGCGATGTTCAACCGGATCGACGGTCTGCGGGGCACCGTCGGCGGCGACCACAAGGCCGACCACCTCGCGCGTCACCTGGACGAACTCGGCATCGACGGCTCGTCGGTGGTGCTCATCGGCGACTCCATCGACGACGCTGACGCCGCCGACTCGGTCGGCGCCGCGAGCGTCCTCTATACCGGCGGCTTCACCGACCCGGCCCGCCTGCGCGCCTCCGGCCGCCCCGTAGCCGACACCCTCACCGAAGCAGTAACCCTCGCCCTCACCCTCCCCACCCGGTAACCCCGTAACCCCCTTCCCTGCGTCGATCTTGCACTTTGGGTCGTTCACGTATGCCCCCAAAGAGGGACATGGCGGGAACCACAACTGCAAGATCGACGGCGGGCGGGGGGTGGGACGGGGGGTGGGGTTAGCCGCGGAGGTAGGTGAGGACGGCCAGGACTCGGCGGTGTTGTTCCTCGTCGGGGGGTAGGCGGAGTTTGGTGAAGATGTTCCGGACGTGTTTCTCCACGGCGCCGTCGCTGACGACGAGGGCGCGGGCGATGGCGGTGTTGGAGCGGCCCTCGGCCATCAGGCCGAGCACCTCGCGCTCGCGTGGGGTCAACTCGCGCAGCGGGTCGTCGCGGCGACGGCGGACCAGCAGTTGTCCGACCACCTCGGGGTCCAGGACGGTGCCACCGGCGGCGACCCGGCGGAGCGCGTCGAGGAACTCGTCGATCGCCGCCACCCGGTCCTTGAGCAGGTAGCCGATCCCGCCGCCGGCACCCGGTCCGGGATTGACCGTGGCGAGCAGGTCGTCGGCGTACGAGACCTCGACGTACTGGGAGAGGACCAGGATCGGGGCGCGGGGGACCAGCCGGCGGGCTTCCACCGCCGCCCGGAGACCCTCGTCGGTGTGGCTCGGCGGCATCCGTACGTCGACGATCGAGACGTCGGGCAGGTGGGCGACCACCGCCTCGACCAGGGCGGTGCCGTCTCCCACCGCGGCGACCACCTCGTGGCCGTGTTCGGTCAGCAGGCGGGCCAGCCCCTCGCGGAGCAGGAACGCGTCGTCGGCGATCACTACACGCATGGCTCGGTTGTCTACCACGTTGTCGTCGGTCACGGCGTCACCGGCTCTGCTCGGGATGATCGTTTCGCTCAGTACGGGAGATCGGTGCGGGAGTTCGGTCGGCGGGCTCAGCACGGGAGCTCGGCGCGGATCTCGGTCGGGCCGCCGGTCGGGCTGATCACGGTCAGAGTGCCGCCGGTGGCGCGTACGCGGTCGGCGATGCCGGCCAGCCCGTGCCCCTTGGAGAGGTGGGCGCCGCCCTCGCCGTCGTCGATCACCGCGATGTGCAGTTGACGGTCGGCGCGGGTGACGGTGAGCCAGCACTCGGTGGCCCGGCTGTGCTTGGCGACGTTGGTCAGGGCTTCGGCCACCACGAAGTAGGCGGCGTTCTCGACCGCCGGGTCGAGTCGGCCGGTGGGCGTACCGAGCTGCGGGTCGACGGTGAGCTCGACCGGGATCAGCCCCCGACCGGCGAGCGCGGCGAGGGCGCTGGGCAGGCCCCGGTCGACCAGGATCGGCGGGGCGATGCCACGGGAGAGCGCCCGCAGCTCGGCGAGGGTGTCCCGGGTCTGGGTCAGTGCCTCGTCGAGGGTGCGTCGGGCCGCCTCCGGGTCGGTGGCGAGTTGGTGCTGGGCGCGGCTGATGTCCATGGCGAGCCGGACCAGGCGTTGCTGGGGGCCGTCGTGGATGTCGCGTTCGAGTCGGCGCAGGGCGCTGGCCTCGGCGGAGACGGCGGCCCGCTTCTGTTCCTCCAGCACGGTGATCCGGTTGCGCATCTCGGCGACCCCGGTGAGCAGGGCCCGGCCGAAGCTGGCCTGGAGCAGTGCGCAGCCGCGGACCACGATCGGGAGGGTGATCAGGAAGAAGATGCCGAAGGCGCTGTTCAGCCCGATCCGGGCGCCGGCCGAGTCGCCGAGGCCGAGGAGCTCGTTCAGCCCCTCGTTTCCGTCGCCCTGCGGCAGGGTCCAGTCGTACGCCCAGTAGAAGGAGCCGCCGATGGCGCCGGCCCACCAGGCGACGGTGACGACGAAGGTGGCCGCCGCCACGATCAGCTTGACGCAGCCGTGCGCCAGGTCGAGCCAGGACTGGCCGTCGGTGATCGGTACGAAGATCCGCCGCCAGGCGTTCGCCTCGGGCTCGGGGGCCCGGTACTGCGGCCGGATCCGGGGCTGGTGCAGTACGGCGGGCAGGCGTCGCCGTTCGAGGTCGGCCCAGGCGCGGGCGAGGTAGAGCGTGCCGGCGAGGATCGGAAGTCCGATCACGGTCACCATCAGGCCCACGCCGAGAGCCAGGCCGATGATCAACAAGATGAAACTGGCCAGCGCGAGTGGGAATCCGAGCAGCACGTACGCCGAGTCGACGCCGAGTTGGCGCAGAATCGTGGACGGGGCCGGTTCGGCGTTGGCGGTGACGGTGGTCATGTCCTCCACGCTAGGCAACCGGACGACCGGTCCATATCCCGTCGGCCTGCCTATTTCCGGTAGGGCTGGCCTCACCTGCGCCGGTCCTCGCGGCCCACGATAGCTGGTCGAGTTGGCGAGAATAGTCGGAATTGAGCCATAATCGATATGGCGGAACCGTACCCCCCTGAAGCCGATCTTGTGAATGGAGTTCCTGGTGAACCCGTGTCGCGTGGCTTCAAGATCGCGATTTGTGCACGTCTTCACAAGCGCCTACTCTGTTACTCCGACGAGCCCTGCTAGCACAGCCGGTCACAGCGGTCGCAAGCGGGAGCCCTGTAATGGCCCGCCACTCCGGCTGGTCGAGGATCGCACCGCACGGAGTCACATGAGTCAGCACCGCCCCGCAGGCGCGTCCGGGCGCGCCGGTGCCGTTCCGGCGCTTCCGGATCTCCCTGAGGCGACGGTCGCCCGGCTCCCCGAATACCTGCGTGCACTGCACAATCTCGCCGAAGCCGGTGACGACACGGTCTCCAGCGAGGGACTGGCAGCCGCCGCCGGGGTGAACTCGGCCAAGCTCCGCAAGGATCTCTCGCACCTCGGCTCGTACGGCACGCGGGGGGTCGGTTACGACGTCGCCCTCCTGATCGACCAGATCGAGTACGTCCTCGGCCTCACCCAACGCCGCGCGGTAGCGCTGGTCGGCGTGGGTAATCTCGGTCACGCGCTGGCCGGTTACGCCGGCTTCGCCAGCCGTGGTTTCCGGATCGCCGCCCTCTTCGACGCGGACCCGGCCCGGGTGGGCGAGGAGATCAACGGGCTGACCGTCCGGCACATCGACGACCTGCCGCTGACCGCCGCCGAGGAGGCGATCGCGATCGGGGTGATCGCCACCCCCGCCTCCGCCGCGCAGCGCGTCGCCGACCTGCTGGTGGCCGCCGGTGTGACCAGCATCCTCAACTTCGCGCCCTGCGTGCTCGGGGTGCCGGAGGGGGTGGACGTGCGCAAGGTCGACCTCGCGATCGAGTTGCAGATCCTCTCCTTCCACGAACACCGCAAGGCATCCTTGACCGCGTTGCCCGGCGGCCGGGCCGAGACCGATCCGGATCTCGCCGCCACCGGGACCGAGGACGTCACCGTCACCGTCAGCGGCACCGGCACCAAGGAACCCGCCCCGCCGGGCCGTCCCCGCTCGAACCGTACGGAGGTGGTCGGCTCGTGAACCTGCTCGTCGTCGGCGCGTCCTACCGCACCGCCCCGGTCGCCACGCTGGAGCGGCTCTCGGTCAGCACGGCCGACCTGCCCCGGATCCTCGACCGGCTGCTCGCCCAGACCTACATCGGCGAGGCCGTGGTGGTTTCGACCTGCAACCGGGTCGAGATCTACGCCGCGGTCTCCGGTTTCCACGGCGGTCTCGGCGACGTCTGCGCGGTGCTCGCCGCCGAGGCGGGCTGCTCGCCCGCGGACCTGGCCAACCACCTCTACGTCCACTACGACGAGGCCGCGGTCGAGCACGTGTTCCGGGTCGCCACCGGGCTGGACTCGATGGTCGTCGGCGAGGCGCAGATCCTGGGACAGCTCCGGGACGCCTACCACGTGGCGACCGAGGCGGACGCGACCGGCCGGCAGTTGCACGAGTTGATGCAGCAGGCGCTGCGGGTCGGCAAGCGGGCCCATGCCGAGACCGGCATCGACCAGGCGGGCCAGAGCGTGGTCACCGCCGGGCTGGAGATCGCCGCCAACCGGTTCGGCGGATCGCTGTCCGACCGCCCGGCACTGGTGATCGGTGCGGGCGCGATGGGCGCCCTGGCCGTGGCGACGCTGACCCGGCTCGGGCTCGGGTCGATCGCGGTCACCAACCGGGGCGCGGACCGGGCGTCGCGGCTGGCCGAGGCGTACGGCGCGACCGCCGTAGCCTTCGACGATCTTACCGTAGCCCTGTCCACTGTGGACATCGTAGTCACCGCCACAGCGGCGATCGAGCCGGTGCTCACCCGAGAGACGGTGGCCGCCGCACTGGCCCGACGGGCCGCGAACGGGTCCGCCACCCCGCTGGTCCTGCTCGACCTCGCCGTACCCCGGGATGTCGACGCGGCCGTGGCCGAGCTGCCCGGCGTACTCGTGGTCGACATCGACCGGCTCGCGGCCGACCTCGCCGACGGACCGGTCGCCACCGACGCCGCCGCGGTCGCCGACATCGTCACCAGCGAGGTGGCCGCCTTCCTCACCTGGCTGCGCGGCGCCGAGGTGGTGCCCACCGTGGCCGCCCTGCGCGCCCGCGCCGACGAGGTGGTCACCGCCGAGCTGCGCCGGCTCGCCCAGCGCCGCCCCGACCTCACCGACGAACAGCGGGCCGACGTCGCGCACACCGTGCACCGGGTGGTGCAACGGCTGCTGCACTCGCCGACCGTACGGGTCCGCCAGCTCGCCGCCGAGCCCGGCGGCGACCAGTACACCGCGCTGTTGCGTGAGCTCTTCGACCTCGAGGTGCCGAACACCTCGCCGGTCGAGGCCGTTCCCGACATCGCCCCCAGGGTGTCGCTGCCCGCTCCGGGAGGAGACCGATGACCGCGCTACGTCTGGGCACCCGGGGCAGCGCCCTGGCCATGGCCCAGTCCGGCATGATCGCCGACGCGGTCCGGGCCGCCACCGGCCGGGAGGTCGAACTGGTCGAGGTGGTCACCGCCGGCGACCGGTCCTCCGCCCCGGTGCAGCGGCTCGGCGTCGGGGTCTTCGTCTCGGCGCTGCGCGACGCGCTGCTCGCCCGGGAGATCGACTTCGCCGTGCACTCGTACAAGGACCTGCCCACCGCGCCCGCGGACGGCCTGCACATCGCGGCCGTACCGGAGCGGGAGGATCCCCGCGACGCGCTGGTCGCCCGGGACGGGCGCACCCTGGCCGAGCTGCCGCCCGGCGCGACCATCGGCACCGGCGCGCTGCGCCGGATCGCCCAGCTGCACGCACTCGGACTCCAGTTCGAGATCACCCCGATCCGCGGCAACGTCGACACCCGCGTCAAGCGCGTGCTCGGCCCGGACGCGGACCTTGACGCGGTGGTGCTCGCCCGAGCCGGACTGAGCCGGCTCGGCCGTACCGCCGAGATCACCGAGACGCTCGATCCGATGCTGATGTTGCCCGCGCCCGCCCAGGGTGCTCTCGCGGTCGAGTGCCGCGGCGACGATCAGGAGCTGATCGATCTGCTCGCCCTGCTCGACCACGCACCGACCCGGGCCGCGATCACCGCGGAACGCGCGTTGCTGGCCACCCTGGAGGCCGGCTGTAGCGCACCGGTCGCCGCATTCGCGGAACTCGCCGAGGGCGACGACGGCGATGAGATCTACCTGCGCGGGGCGGTGATCAGTCCGGACGGGGCCCGTGACCTCCGGCTGTCCCGCACCGGTACGCCCGCCGACGCTGAGGAGATCGGTAAGGCGCTCGCCGCCGAACTCCTCGACCGCGGCGCCGACTCGATCCTCGGTACGCCTTCGCACCCCGGCGCGAGGACCCAGCATTTTGGAGCACAGCCATGATCCGCACCCGTAAGCCCGCAGGCCACATCGCGTTCGTCGGGGCAGGCCCCGGCGACCCCGGCCTGCTGACCCGCCGGGCGCACGACGCGCTGGTCGAGGCGGACCAGGTCATCTTCGACCGGGGCGTCCCCGAGTCGCTGCTCGATGTCCTGCGCGCCGAGGCCAAGGAGGACGCCCAGTTCAGCCCGGCGGAGGGCGCCCCCGGCGACGTCGCCAAGGTACTGATCTCCGCGGCCCGTTCCGGGCTGTCCGCGGTGCACCTCGTCGCAGGTGACCCGTTCGGCCACGACTCCGTGGTCAAGGAGGTGCAGGCGGTCGTCCGTACCGCGGTGCACTTCGAGGTGGTACCGGGCATCGGCCAGGCCGAGGGCGTGGCCAGCTACGCCGGGGTCCCGCTGCCGGGCGTACGCACCGCCGCCGACGTCGACGACGTCACCGCGCTGGACTTCGAGGCGCTCGCCGCCGCGGTCAACCGGGGTTCGCTCGCGCTCGCCGTGGACGCCGGTGACCTCGCCGCCGTCCGGGACGGACTGCTCGCGGTCGGCGTCGACGGCACCACCCCGGTCGGGGTGACCGGTGACGGCACCGGCGAGACGCAGTACACCACCACCTCGACCGTGGACAGCTTCGTCGCCGCCGCGCTCGGTTTCACCGGCCGGGTCGTCCTCACCCTGGGCGCCGGGGTCAGCCAGCGGGACAAGCTGAGCTGGTGGGAGAACCGCCCGCTGTACGGCTGGAAGGTGCTGGTCCCGCGCACCAAGGAGCAGGCCGGCGTGATGAGCGCCCGGCTGCGCGCGTACGGGGCGATCCCGTGCGAGGTGCCGACGATCGCGGTCGAGCCGCCCCGTACCCCGGCCCAGATGGAGCGGGCGGTCAAGGGCCTGGTCGACGGCAGGTACGCCTGGGTGATCTTCACCTCGGTCAACGCCGTACGCGCGGTCTGGGAGAAGTTCGCCGAGCACGGCCTGGACGCCCGCCACTTCGGCGGCGTCAAGATCGCCTGTATCGGCGAGGCCACCGCCGACGCGGTCCGCGCCTTCGGCATCCAGCCCGAGCTGGTGCCGGCCGGGGACCAGTCCTCGGAGGGCCTGCTGGCCGAGTTCTCCCCGCACGACGAGATCCTCGACCCGGTCGGCCGGGTGCTGCTGCCGCGCGCCGACATCGCGACCGAGACCCTCGCCGCCGGGCTGACCGAGCGGGGCTGGGAGGTCGACGACGTCACCGCCTACCGGACCGTACGGGCGGCCCCGCCGCCGGCCGAGATCCGGGACGCGATCAAGTCGGGCGGGTTCGACGCGGTCCTGTTCACGTCCTCGTCGACAGTGCGCAATTTAGTGGGTATCGCGGGCAAGCCGCACCCTCGTACGGTTGTTGCAGTGATCGGACCGAAGACGGCCGAGACGGCAACCGAGTTTGGCCTGCGGGTGGACGCCCAGCCGACCAACGCCTCGGTGCCCGACCTCGTCGAGGCGCTCGCCTCATACGCCGTCGAACTGCGCGAGAAGCTGGCGGCGATGCCGGCCAAGCAGCGCCGTGGCTCGAAGGTGCAGGGGCCGACCGCGTTGCGGTTCCGCTGACCGACCGAGGAACGGTCGGGGCGACCAGTCGGGTCGCGCCGACCGGGTAGTACAGGAGGGCTCATGTCGTACCCCGACATCCGACCGCGACGGTTGCGGCGTACCCCGGCGATCCGCCGGCTGGTGACCGAGACCCGGGTGGCGCCCGCCGAGCTGGTGCTGCCGATGTTCGTCAAGGAAGGGCTGGCCGAACCCCGGCCGATCGCGACCCTGCCGGGGGTGGTGCAACACTCCCGCGACTCGCTGCGCAAGGCGGCGGTCGAGGCGGTCCGGGCCGGGGTCGGCGGCATCATGCTGTTCGGCGTGCCGGCCACCCGGGACGAGCGGGGCTCCGGCGGGACCGACCCGGACGGCATCCTCAACGTGGCGCTACGGGACCTCACCGCCGAGCTGGGCGACAGCACGGTGCTGATGAGCGACCTGTGCCTGGACGAGTTCACTTCGCACGGGCACTGCGGCGTGCTCGCCCCGGACGGCAGCGTGGACAACGACGCGACCCTGGCCGCGTACGCCGAGATGGCCGTGGTCCAGGCTGCCTCCGGCGCGCAGATGGTCGGGCCGTCCGGGATGATGGACGGCCAGGTCGGTGTGGTCCGCAGGGCTCTGGACGCGGCCGGCTACCAGGACACCTCGGTCCTGGCGTACGCGGTGAAGTACGCCTCGGCGTTCTTCGGCCCGTTCCGGGACGCGGTCGAGTCCGCGTTGCAGGGCGACCGGAAGAGCTACCAGCAGGATCCGGCGAACCTGCGGGAGTCCCTGCGCGAGGTGCAGCTCGACATCGCCGAGGGCGCCGATCTGGTGATGGTGAAGCCGGCGGGGCCCTACCTCGACGTGCTGGCCGCGGTCCGCGACTCGGTGGACGTGCCGGTCGCCGCCTACCAGGTCTCCGGCGAGTACGCGATGGTCGAGGCCGCCGCGGCGAACGGTTGGATCGACCGGGAGCGGGCGATCATGGAATCGCTCACCTCGATCCGCCGGGCCGGGGCGCAGGTCATCCTCACGTACTGGGCCGTCGAGGCGGCCAAGATGCTGCGCGAGAGTTACTGACCCGGACGGGGCCGACCGGGGTCCGGCGCTACGGCGTGCCGGACCCGGAGGTGTCGATCCGGTGCACCAGCTCGGCGACGTTCACCCCGTACTCGCACCAGTCCCGTTCGGCCCGGAAACCCAGCTCGGCGTTGACCTTGATCATCGGCTCGTTGGCCTGGGCGTTCCAGGTCTGCACCTCGGCCAGGTCCGGCTCGGCCGTACGCAGCTCGAACAGCATCCGGGCCTTGATCGCCCGGTCGATGCCGTAACCGCGGTGGTCCTGGACCACGATGGTGTCGTACTGGTCCGCCCGGGTCGGGTGCTGGGCCGGCACCACCACCTCGGTCAGACCGGCCACCTCGCCACTGCTCTCGTGCACCGCGAGCACGATGTACGGCTTCATGCCCCGGCGGTGCAGGCAGCTCAAGCTGTCCTTCAGTCGCTGCGGGTCATAGGAACTCGGGCGCAGGTCCAGGTCGCCGTCGTCGATGTCGCGGATCTCGGCCTTGGCCCGCGCGTACGCGACGAGCATGTCGTCCGGCGGCCCACCCGGGTAGAACTCCAGCCGGTAGCCGCTGCCGATGCCCCGGGCCATCTCCTCCAGCGTCACCCAGTCCACCGTGGACAGGGGCAGCACACTGCGGGTCTCGACGTACTCCCGAGCGAAGCCGAGCGCCTCGAAGAAGTGGATCGCCGGGGTGTCCCCGATGACCTCGACCCCGATCGAGGAGAAGCCCTCCTGATAGGTCCGGCGGGCGGCCTTGGCCAGCAGTTCCCGTCCCAGCCCCCGCCGACGGGCGTCCGGGTGCACGAGTACGTCGATCACGCCGATGTCGCCGAGCAGCAGGACGTGAATGTGACCCATGATCCGACCGGAAGTGCCGTCGGCGGCCGGTTCCTCCTGGGCGATCCAGGAAATCCGCCGCTCGCCCGGCATCACCTCGGCGAGATACTCCCGCAAGGAGCTGTTCCGCCATTGAGGATCTGCCGGAAGGTCCGCCGCGAAGGCCGCGTTGACAGTGTCCAGCAACGACTCGATCTCGGCGGACGACGCGGTCCTCGGATCCCACTCGCGCACCATCACCAGTACAGCTTGCCGCTAACCGCAGTCTGGCGAAAGTGGCCAATTCTTCAATGTACGTGGACCATTACGCTACGTCTAGACTACGCCCGGCTGCTGGCACCGTACTCGTTGGCCTTGTTGAACACGTCCTGAGCGTAAACCTGCAGGTTGTTGTAGGAAAGGATGGCATTCCACCAGTCCTCGGGCACGGAGAGATTCCGGGTCCCCTTGCACAGATAGTTACCGGCCGCGAGGGCTGCGTCATCCAGGTCCTGCGGGTTCTTCACCCCGTCGTTGTCCGCGTCGACGCCGTTTTCCTGCCACGTGGTGGGGATGAACTGCATCGGCCCGACCGCCCGGTCGTACGTGACGTCGCCGTCGAGTGCGCCGCGATCGGTGTCCATGATCCGCATTCGGTTCCCCTGGCCGTCCAGTGGTTCGCCGATGATCTTTGGTGTGGACGCTCCGTTCGCGTCGAGCTGGGCGCCGTTCGCGGTCCCGTGTCTCGACTCGACATATCCGATCGCGGCCAATGTGGTCCAGGTGAGCTTGCACCCCGGCTTGGTCTGGGCGAGTACGAGTTCCGCGTAGCCGTACGCCTGCATCGCCATCGGGGCCACCCCGGTCTTCGCGGAGGCCTGCTGGGCCCAACTCGTGAGGACCTCCGCCGGTCGGGCGGTCGGTGGCAACGCGCCCGGCAGGCCGTTGGTCGGCAGTGGGGTGACCGGCAGGCCGCCGCCGTCGGTGGGGGCGACCGAGCCGTCCGGCCCGAGCGTCGGTGTGGCGAGGTCGGGGTTGGGGCCACCGCCGGCGCCGGCACGGGACGGCGGCACGTGCGAGGTGGCCGGGATCAGCACTCCACCGGCCAGCCCGGCCGCCGCGATCAGCGCCAGGATGAAGAGGGCGGGGAGGACGAGCCGTCCGCTCCCCCCGGTGGACCAGGACCGGACCGCGCGGGTGGTCGCGGCGGGGATCTGGCGGGGCGGTGGGAACCGGCGTACGGCGTGCGCGAACGGCACCCGGATCCGTCGGCCGCGGCCGGTGGCGCCCGCCGGGATGGCGTCGCCGGTGGCACCGTCCGGGCTCGGCGTGCTCGTGCCCGACTCGGTAGCGGTCTTCGTTCCCGGCTCACCGGCTGCCGCCCCGGTCTTGGCGTCCTTGGCGTCGGCGCTGTCGTCGGCCTTCGGATTCGGGCTCTCGTCGGCCTTCGGCTCGGCGCTCCCGCTCCCGGCCGGCTTTCCGTCCTCCGGTGCGGCGCCTTCCGGCGCGGCGGCGGCCTTCGGGGCGGCCTGCTCGGGCTCGGCCTGCTCCGCGTCGGCGCGTCCGGCGTCGACCGCTGGGGTCGCCGGGGTGTCGTTCGGCAACCGAGCGCCGGCCTCGCCGGCTGCCGGCTTCGCGTCGGGAGTGGCGGCATCGGCCGGCTTCGCGGCGGCGGGTGCCGCGCGGACCGGATCCGGTGCCGCGCCCGAACTCGCGAGCGGTCCGTCGAGCAGTGGTACGGCCGGTCGCAGCGGCCGAGCCGCCGGACTGTCCGCGCCGTCCGTCACCCGTTCATCCCGGTCCGCCACGCGTCGAGTATTACCCATCCACCGAAAATCGTCAGGTGCGGTCGTACCCTGTTGCCATGCCCCGGTATGAGTTCCGCTGCCGCGCCTGCGGTGACACGTTCGAGATGAATCGACCGATGGCCGAGGCGTCCGCGCCCGCAGCCTGCCCACAGGGCCACGACGACACGGTGAAGCTGCTCTCCGCGGTGTCGGTCACCGGTCGCGGCGGATCGGCGACGGGTGGCTCGATGGGGGCCGGTCCGTCCGGCGGCGGTGGCGGTTGCTGCGGCGGCGCGTGCGGTTGTTGAGCGGTTCTCCCCGCTGCTCGCCCGCTCCGCGTCCTGTCGTAACTGTGCATAATGCCCGAAGTGCCGCGAACGTCTAAATTGCTCAAGGAGCAGAGATTTAGGCGTTCCTCCATGGTCACGTAGCGGGTTGGCACTTGGGGCGGTCACGCCCCGTCCGTTCCTACGATGCGCTGTGACGTCGAAATGCGGCAGCATGAACGCGACTTCCAGGGGGCGGAGGTTCCACGCATGTCGGTACGGATCCACCTGCCGAGTGGGCTGGTGACTTTCATGTTCACCGACATCGAGGGCTCAACCCGGTTGGCCCAGATGCTCGGTTCGGGCTATCGCCCGGTGCTCAGTGAGCACCGACGGCTGCTCCGCTCCACCCTGGCCGCGAGCGACGGCACGGAGCTGTTCACCGAGGGCGACTCGTTTTTCATCGCGTTCGCCGACGCGGCAGCCGCACTGGACGCCTGCCTGACCGCGCAACGCGCGCTGGCCAGCCACGAATGGCCCACCCCCGAGGCCACCCCGAGGGTCCGGATGGGGCTGCACACCGGACACGCCGAGCCGCTCGCCGGCGAGTACGCCAGCGCCGAGGTGCACCGGGCCGCTCGGATCGCCGCCGCCGCCCACGGCGGGCAGGTGCTCTGCTCCGGCGCCACCGCCCGGCACGCGGCACCGCTGCCGCCCGGCGCCTCGCTGCTCGACCTGGGACTGCACCGGCTGCGCGGCTTCGACGACCGGGAACGCCTCTTCCAGCTGGTCGCACCCGGGCTGGAGCGCCAGTTCCCCCGGCCGCGTACCGCGGATGCCGTACCGCACAACCTGCCGACCCAGGTCACCTCGTTCGTCGGCCGCCGGGCGGAACGTACCGAGCTGGACCGCCTGGTCAACGAGCACCGGCTGGTCACCGTGGTCGGGGCCGGTGGGGCGGGCAAGACCCGACTCGCGGTCGAGGTGGCCGGGGCGGACGTGGAGACGTACCCCGACGGGATCTGGTTCGTCGACATCGCCGCGGTGACGGATCCGGGCCTGGTCGCCTTCGCCATCGCCGCGGTGCTCGGGTTGCGGCCCGAGCCCGGCCGGCCCATGTCGGAAACCCTGGTCGAGTACGCCGCGTCGCGGCGGATGCTGCTCCTGCTCGACACCTGTGACGCCCAGCCGGCCGCCTGCGCCGAGGTCATCGCCCGGCTGCTGACCGGCGGCAGCGGCGTACGGGTGCTGGTGACGAGCCGGGAGTCGCTGGGCCTGCCGGGTGAGGTGGTGTGGCGGATCCCGCCGCTCTCCGTGGAACCGGGACCGGGCGGTGGCCCGAGCGACGCCATCGCCCTGCTGCTGGACCGCACCGTGGCCGCCCGTGGCGGGCGACGTTCCAGCCCCGCCGAGTCGGCCGACCTGGAACGGGTGGTGGCCCGGTTGGACGGGCTCCCGCTGGCGATCGAGCTGGCCGCCGCCCGGCTGCGGGTGCTCTCGGCCAGTCAGCTCGCCGGCCGCCTGGACGACGTGCTCGGCGCGTTGGACGCCGGGCGGGACGAACCGGAGCAGCCGAGCGAGGCCGCGCCCCGGTGGATCGCCAACCAGCACGACACCGTCGACCTGGCCGCCGCCGCCCTGGACGTGCCCCCGGTCGCCGCCGCCCGGGCCGCCCAACGCTCGGCGACCCAGCGACACGTCACCATGCAGGCGACCGTCACCTGGTCGTACCGGACGCTCGGGCCCCGCGCCGCGCGGCTGCTGCGCTGGCTCGCGGTCTTCTCCGGCCCGGTCGACCTGGCCACGGTGGAGTGGCTGCTGGACGACGATCCGCTCGACCCGCTCTCGGTGCTCGCCGACAAGTCGATGATCCAGGTCGAGCCGAACGTCTCCGGCAGCACCTACCGGATGCTCGACCCGATCCGCGCCTACGCCGCCCGCCGGCTGGTCGACGCCGGTGAGGAGCAGAGCGCCCGGGACCGGCACGTCGCCTGGTCGCTGCACGCGCTGGAACGGGCGTACCTCGGGCCGGACGACCGGCCGGTCACCCTCTCGCTGTACGCGCTCGACCCGCTGGCCGACGAGATGCGTGCCGCGCTGCGGTGGACCGCGACCGGGGGCAGCGCCCGCGAGGGACTGCGGCTGGCCGGCGGGCTCGACCAGTGGTGGCGCGAACGGGGGCTGGCCCGGGAGGGACGGCTCTGGCTGTTCCGGCTCTACGGTCGGATCGCCGAGACCGGCGAGCGGATTCCCGAGGCGGAGCTGGCTGCGGCGTACCACATGCACTCGCTGCACGCCGGGGCGGACGGCGAGTTCGCCGAGGAGCTGCGCTTCTCGCAGCGGGCCGAGTCGGCCGCCCGGCAGGCCGGTGACGCCGGCCTCCAGGCCCGGGTGCTGGCGGGCAGGGCCGCGCCGCTGATCGACATGGGACAACTCGTCGAGGCCGAGCGGGTGTGCCGCGAGGTGATCGCCTGGGCGCACCAGAACGACGTCTCCGGTGACGCGTTGTTCGCCGTCTACAGCCTGGCCGAACTGCTCTGGCGGCGCTGCGCCCTGGACGAGGCCGCGGAGTTGCTCGGCGCCGCCCGGCCGGTGGAGGCGGCCCGCCCGACCGAGCGGGCCCGGAGGTCGGTCGACATGCTGCTCGGCATGGTGGCGCTGTCCCGTGGTGACCTGGTCGCCGCGCACGACCACCTGGTGGTGGCGCTCCGGTCCCGGATGGGGCACGGATTCCACGGCCGCGCCTGCGACACCATCAACGCGATCGCGGTGCGCTGCGCGTGGGGCGGTGACCCGATCACCGCCGCCCGTCTGTTCGGGGCGGCCCAGGCGACCCGGTCCGCGATGCGCAGCACGGCCGGCATGTTCGGCCAGTACTGGCTGGAGGAGCAGGCCGGGCTGCGGGGGGTGCTGGGCGACGTGGCGTTCGACGCGGCCTACGCGGAGGGGGCCGAGTTGACGTTGGAGGAGGCGGCGGCGGTGGCCCTCGCGGTCGACCATCCCGACCTGGCCGCCGGATCGATCCGGTTCTCCGGCGTCGAGCAGGCGGCCCAGCGGTCGAGGGCCGGGCGCGGCTTGGTCCAGACCGATCCGGCGCGCGAGGCCCTCGACCGCCGTGAGCATCCCGGTTCCTGACGGGCCGGTCCGCCCCGCCCGGCCGGGCTCACGGGGTGAGCCCGGCCGACCGGTGAACCCTGCTCGGTGGACGAAAACGCTTCTCAGTGGACGAGCGCGGCGGCCCGTTCCGCGTCGGACTTCATCTTGGCCGCCCGGTCCAGGTCGGCCTGGCTCACGGCGACCTTGCCGAAGACCTTGACCGCCTGGTAGTAGGTCCACGCCAGGCTGATGCAGGCCGGGCGTACGACCGAGTTGTACGTGGCGCAGGAGCGCTTCAGGTCCTCGTAGAACGCGCTGTCCAGTCGGGACTTGTTGGCCGGGAACTGGCCGATCGCCTTGAAGTTGCGGTATCCGAAGTCGTGCCGGTAGCAGGAAAGCTCGAAGTTGAACCCGAGGGGGTTGTCCGGGCTCGACGAGCAGTAGTCGGTGGACCAGTCGAAGTTGTATTCGGCCCAGGGGGCCCGGTTGGTCCGGGCGGCGTTCCAGTTGCCGTAGCTGCCGGCGCTGGTCTGGGTCCAACTTGTCAGGACGGAGAGCTTCTGGGCGGGCGTCACCGCGGCTGCGGGCGAGGCGACGCCGAGTACGCCGAGCAGGGCAAACGCTGCGGCGGCGAGCATTGTGGTCAACCGACGGGGCATGGGGGATACCTCCGGGACGAGTGACGCCCCTGGTGGGGGCATCGGGGGGAACGGGGGTTTGTTACCGGTGGGTACCGGGTCCGTACAGTCTCGGTGAATCGCCGGACGTCGATCTCGATCTAGCGTGAATATTTGTCGACATGCGTCGAAACAGGCGAATGTGTGGGGGCTGCCGTCACCGGGGCGCCGCGCCGGTTGACGCCGTGCCGATGCCCGTGCCGGCCGCCCGTGCGGTCCCGGCCGGACGTACCCGCTATGTTGTGGGCGTGCAGCAGAGTGTGGCGATCGGGCCGGGCCCGCGGTGATCCATTTCCCCGCCGTCCGGCAGGGCCCGTTACGTGCCCTCAGCCTGCGACTTCTCGCCGCGATCGGCCTGGTGCTGATCATCGTCTTCGTGGTCTACCTGGACCGGGACGGCTACCGGGACGTCAACGAGGACAGCCTCACCCTGCTCGACTCCGCCTACTACGCGGTGGTCACCCTCTCGACCACCGGCTACGGCGACATCACCCCGACCTCGCCCTCGGCCCGGTTGGTGAACGTCCTGATCATCACCCCGGCCCGGGTGCTGTTCCTGATCATCCTGGTCGGCACGACGCTGGAAGTCCTGACCGAGCAGTACCGCACCAACCTCCGCATGACGCGGTGGAGGAAAACTGTGAAAGACCACGTCATCATCTGCGGTTACGGCACCAAGGGCCGCAGTGCCATCAGCGCCCTGCTGGAAACCGACTACGACAAGTCGAAGATCGTCGTGGTCGAGCGGAGCGCGACCGCCGTGCGGCAGGCCACCGCGGCCGGACTGGTCGCCATCGAGGGCTCGGCCACCCGGTCCTCGGTGCTCAACGAGGCACACGTCAAGAACGCCAAGGCGGTGATCATCGCGACCGACAGCGACGACGCGTCGGTCCTGGTCGCGCTCACCGTACGGCAGCTCACCGCAGGGCAGGTACGGATCATCGCGGCCGTACGGGAGGCCGAGAACGCGCCGCTGCTGAAGCAGAGCGGTGCGCACCACGTGATCGTCTCGTCGGCCACCGCCGGCCGCCTGCTCGGGCTCTCCACCTCCGCCCCGCCGCTGATCGACGTGGTCGAGGACCTGCTCACTCCGGGCCAGGGCATGGCGTTGGCGATGCGCTCGGCCGAGCGGCACGAGGTCGGCACCTCGCCCCGCGAGGTCGAGGCGCTGGTCATCGCGCTGATCCGGCGCGGCAAGGTGGTATCCGTGGTGGAGCCGGCCGGGGTACGGATCGAGACCGGGGACATGCTGGTCTACGTACGCGACGACCGGACGTCCACGTCCTCGTCCACGGCCTGACCACTCAGACTGACCGCACCACCTCGACGGGCCCCACGGTTTTCCGTGAGGCCCGTCGACGTCTGTCGGTGCTGAACTACATGATGGTCCAGGTGTCACCGCTGTTGAGCAGGCCGGCGAGCTGCTGCTCCGGCGTCTCGCTGTTGCCCGCCACGGCGGTCGCGACCTGCTCCTGCACGATGCTGTCGTAGGACGGCCGGGACACCTTCCGGAGCACCCCGATCGGGGTGTTGCGCAGGTCGAACCCGGGCAGCCGGGAGAGCGCGAACGCGTACGCCGGCTCGGTCACCCCGCTGTCGTGTACCACGATGTCCTCGGGGCGTACGGCGGCGGTTTCGCGTACCTCCAGGCCGAAGCCGCCCGGCGTCTGTACGACGCAGAACTGCCCCTGCGAGCCGAACGTGATCGGCTGCCCGTGCTCCAGCCGGATCAGGTAGTCGTCGCGCGTACCCGGCTCCTTGAGCTGGTCGAACGCGCCGTCGTTGAAGATGTTGCAGTTCTGGTAGATCTCCACGAACGCCGACCCCTGGTGCTCGGCCGCGGCCCGGAGCACCGACTGGAGGTGCTTGCGGTCGGAGTCGATGGTGCGGGCGACGAAGGTCGCCTCCGCGCCCAGCGCCAGCGACAGCGGGTTGAACGGCGAGTCCGCCGAGCCGACCGGGGTCGACTTGGTGATCTTGCCGACCTCCGAGGTGGGAGAGTACTGACCCTTGGTCAGGCCGTAGATCCGGTTGTTGAACAGCAGGATCTTCAGGTTGACGTTGCGGCGCAGCGCGTGGATCAGGTGGTTCCCGCCGATCGAGAGGGCGTCGCCGTCACCGGTGACCACCCAGACCGACAGGTCCGGCCGGGAGACCGACAGGCCGGTCGCGATCGCCGGGGCCCGCCCGTGGATCGAGTGCATCCCGTACGTGTTCATGTAGTACGGGAAGCGCGACGAGCAGCCGATGCCGGAGACGAACACGGTCCGCTCGCGCGGGATCTGCAACTCCGGCATGAACTGCTGGATCGCGGCCAGGATCGCGTAGTCACCGCAGCCGGGGCACCAGCGCACCTCCTGGTCGGACTTGAAGTCCTTGGCGGTGAGCTTGAGGGCGAGGGGCTCAGGCATTCTTCACTACCTCTTCCAGCATGGACTCCAGCTCGGCGGCGGTGAACGGCAGCCCCCGGACCTGGTTGTAGCTGATCGCGTCGACGAGGAACCGGGCCCGGATCACGTGCGCGAGCTGGCCGAGGTTCATCTCCGGGATGACCACCCGGTCGTACGCCTTCAGCACCTCGCCGAGGTTGGCCGGCATCGGCGACAGGTGGCGCAGGTGCGCCTGGGCCACCGAGAGCCCCTTCTGTCGCAGCGCGCGGCAGGCCGCGCCGATCGGGCCGTAGGTGGAACCCCAGCCGAGGACGAGCACCCGGGCGTCCCCGTCCGGATCCTCCACCTCGAGGTCCGGCACCGGGATGGCCTCGATCCGGGCCGCCCGGGTACGGACCATGAAGTCGTGGTTCGCCGGGTCGTACGAGATGTCACCGGTCTTGTCGGCCTTTTCCAGACCGCCAATCCGGTGTTCCAGACCAGCCGTGCCGGGGATCGCCCACGGTCGGGCCAGCGTCACCGGGTCGCGCAGGTACGGCAGGAACGTGGTGCCGTCCTCGCCGTTGGGCTCGGTCGCGAACTCGACCTGGAGGTCGGGCAGGGAGTCGACCTCGGGCAGCAGCCACGGCTCGGAGCCGTTGGCGACGTAGTTGTCCGAGAGCAGGATCACCGGCGTGCGGTACGTCAACGCGATCCTGGCCGCCTCGATCGCGGCGTGGAAGCAGTCCGACGGGGACCTCGGGGCGATCACAGCGACCGGTGCCTCGCCGTGCCGGCCGTACAGCGCCATGTTCAGGTCGGCCTGCTCGGTCTTGGTCGGCATACCGGTCGACGGACCGGCCCGCTGCACGTCGACGATGACCAGCGGCAGTTCCAGCGCCACCGCGAGCGAGATCGTCTCGCCCTTGAGGGCGACACCGGGGCCGCTGGTGGTGGTCACGCCGAGGGCGCCGCCGTACGACGCGCCCAGGGCCGCGCCGATCGCCGCGATCTCGTCCTCGGCCTGCACCGTCGTCACGCCGAACCGCTTGTGCTTGCTCAGCTCGTGCAGGATGTCCGAGGCCGGGGTGATCGGGTAGGCACCGAGGAAGACCGGCAGTTTCGCCCGTACGCCGGCGGCGACCAGGCCGAGCGAGAGCGCCGCGTTACCGGTGATGTTGCGGTACGTGCCGGGGCTCATCTTGGCCGGCTTGACCTCGTACCGGACGCCGAAGTCCTCGGTGGTCTCGCCGAAGTTCCAGCCGGCCTTGAAGGCGGCGGTGTTCGCCGCGATCAGCTCGGGGCGCTTGGCGAACTTGCGTTCGAGGAACCGGATCGTGGACGCGTACGGCCGGGAGTACATCCAGGAGAGCAGGCCGAGGGCGAACATGTTCTTGGCCCGCTCGGCGTCCTTCTTGGCGACGTTCAGCTCGGCGAGCGCCCCGATGGTCATCGAGGTCAGCGCGACCGGGTGCAGCGCGTAGCCGTCCAGGGAGCCGTCTTCGAGGGGGCTGACCGCGTAACCGACCTTGGCCAGGTTGCGCTTGGTGAACTCGTCGGTGTTGACGATGATGTCCGCGCCGCGGGGCAGGTCGGTGAGGTTCGCCTTGAGTGCCGCCGGGTTCATCGCGACCAGGACGTTCGGCGCGTCACCCGGGGTGAGGATGTCGTAGTCGGCGAAGTGCACCTGGAAGCTGGACACGCCGGGCAGGGTGCCGGCGGGTGCCCGGATCTCGGCCGGGAAGTTCGGCAGGGTCGAGATGTCGTTGCCGAGCTGCGCGGTTTCCGAGGTGAAGCGGTCGCCGGTGAGCTGCATCCCGTCGCCGGAGTCGCCGGCGAACCGGATCACCACCCGATCCAGTTGACGGACCTGCTTGGTCACGTGACCTCCTGTCGCCGGCGGCGGTTCGTACGCCAAATGGTCTGTCCCCGCCTGTCTCTCAACCGAGAGCCTACGTCGGACCCTTAGGTAAACCTTCCCCCAGGTCCGTCGGATGGGAAGGGCAAGAAAGCGCATTTGCCGGTATTTGCCGGGTGAAACTCGATCGACGTAACCCAGATCACTGGGGTTCGGGTCCGGTTCCCGATCCATCATCGCCCGAAGCCGGTGGCCGATGCCGCTGATTGCCCGGCCGCGGAACAAGTCCGCACGATCGCGATATCCGCCCCGGTCAGGGGGTGTGCCGCCGCAGCGTCACGGCCGCGAGGGTCAGCGCCAGCACCACCAGCAGGCCGGAGACCACGATCAGTCCGATCGCGGTCCGCTGGGTGCCGGTCAGCCCGTCGTCCGGGCGTGAGACCGGTCGCACCACCGGGAGCAGCCCCTGGGAGCCGGCCGGCGCCGCGCCGGCCGCCGTCGAGGTGGAACTGGCCGCGACCGCGTTGATCCGGAAGCTCATCTGCATCCGGCTGGTCCGGCCGTGCGCCGGGGTGAGGGTGCCGATGGCGGCGCCGGACAGGGGTGCCGTCCGCTGGGCGTCCGCCGTGGCGTTGACCGGCAGCCGGACCGTGGCGGTCTGTCCGGCCCGGATCGGTCCGAGGTCGCAGGCGACCCGTCGCGGCCCGGTGCCGTTCGGGTCGGGGCTGGCCGGATCGGTGCCGGTCGGCGCCGGAGCGCTCGGCGAGGGGTCGGTGGAGCGGCACCCGGCCGGCGGGGTGGGCACGGTGACGCCGGCCGGCAGCACGACCTCGGCGGTGCCCGCCGCGTCGGCCGTACCGGTGTTGCCGAGCCGGACCGACAGCGTCGTCGGCCCCCCGGTCACGTCGAAGTTGACCTCGTCGGCGCCGAGCGTCAGCCCGGCCGACGGTGGGCCGGGTGGGAAGAGCACCGCGAACCCCTCGTCGTCGGTGACCGCGGCCAGCGTCGGCCGGGCCGGGTCGGTGGCGCTGACCTGCACCGAGCCGTCCAGCGGCATCTGCTGCCAGGCGTCGGCCGCGACCGAGACCCGGATCCGGGCGGTGAACCGGGCACCCGCCGCGGCGGTCCAGGCGCCGCACCGGTACGTCCCGGCTCCGGCGGCCGAACAGCCCTGGGTGCCGGCGTCGGTGACGCCCGCGGGCAGCGTGTACCGCATTCGGACGTGCTGCGGGACGTCACCGGTGTTCGCCACGGTGACGAGCAGGTCGGCGGTGGTGCTCCGGGCGCCCCAGTAGGCGCTGGTGAGGTTGATGTCGCCGGTGGTCACGGTGACGCCGAGGCGGGGCTGGCCCGGTTGTGGCCGGGGCCTCGGCGGGGCATTCGACGGTGTCGGGGTGGTCGGGACGGGGCCGGGGCCGCCGGTCACGGGAGGATCGTCCGGCGGGGGCGGCTCGGTCGGCACGACCGTTGTCGGCACGTCGGTCGGTATCTCGGTGGTCGGCACCGAGGTGGGCGTGGGCGACGGTTGCTCGGTCTCCGGGGGCTGGCTCGGCTCCGGGTCTTCCGGGGTGGTCCCTCCGCCGCCGGGCTCCTCCGATTCGGGCACCATTCGCGTGCCGGCGGCGGCTGCCCGACCCGGTTCGGCAGCCGTGAGCGCGGCGAGTCCTCCGGCGGTGAGCACGACGAGCGCGGCGAGGGCCAGGGCGGCGCCCGTCACCACCCCGCGACCGGCGCGGTCGCCGACCCGGCCGAGGGTGTGCGGGTACGCGCGAGTACGTGGTCCGAACTCGACGCCTGCCATCCAGCCCTCCGGTGGTTCCCCCGCTTGGTGAGTTCATTATTCGGCGCGGCCGGGCCGGGTACGGCGACTCCACACGGAACAAATCCGTAACGGGCGGGTGTCGGCGTCAGCATTTGTTGACGACTCGAGGCTCGTCAACGTATGTTGACGGCAAGGATGAGGAGGTGCCGTCATGCCACTGGTCGCAGAACAGTCCGACGACGACCCCCGACGGGCCCTGCGCGCCGCCGGGGAACTGCGCCGCAGCGCCGAGCGGGCCGAGGCGCTACAGGTACGGCGGGCCCGCAACGCCGGCCTGAACTGGCCCCAGATCGCCCTCGCACTCGGCGTCACCCACCGGGAGGTCCGCCGCAGGTACGGCAGCCGCTACCGCCTGCTGGGCGCCGGTCGGCCCTGACCGACTCCCCGTACCGGTAGGCTCCCGCCCATGAGCGGCTACCTCGGCTCGTACGCGACGCTCGGGCTCCTGTTGCTCGCCAGCGTCCTGGTCTTCGTCGGCGCGTTCTCGGCGAACCGGGTGCTCCGCCCGGCCCACCCGGCCGACCCGCCCGGCAAGCGGGCCACCTACGAGAGCGGGGTCGACCCGGTCGGCAGCGGCTGGGCCCAGGTCCAGATCCGCTACTACGTCTACGCCTACCTCTACGTGCTCTTCGCGGTGGAGGCGGTGTTCCTCTTCCCCTGGGCGGTCGTGTTCGACCGGCCCGGGTTCGGCCTGGTCACCGTCGTCGAGATGGCGATCTTCGTGGCCGTACTGGCCCTGGGCATCCTCTACGCCTGGCGCAAGAACATCCTCCGCTGGTCCGACTGAGGGTCAGGAAGGGCGGGGCGCTCAGGCCAGGCCGCGTCGGGAGAGCGCGGGCGGGCGGTCGCCCCGGATCGAGGCGACCATGTCGAGGGCCCGCCGGGTCTGGCGTACCTGGTGCGCCCGGAAGACCCGGGCACCCAACCAGGCGGAGACGGTGGTCGCCGCGAGGGTGCCCTCCAGTCGCTCGTCGACCGGTACGTCCAGCGTCTCGCCGACGAAATCCTTGTTCGACAGGGCCACCAGCACCGGCCAGCCGGTCGCGGTCAGCTCGTCGAGCCGACGGGTGATCTCCAACGAGTGCCGGGTGTTCTTGCCGAAGTCGTGCGCCGGGTCGATCAGGATCCCGTCGGGGCGTACCCCGAGGGCGACCGCGCGTTCGGCGAGGCCGGTCACCGTCGACACGACGTCGGCCACCACGTCGTCGAAGGCCGCCCGGTGCGGCCGGGTACGCGGACTGAGCCCGCCTGCGTGCGAGCAGACCAGGCCCGTACCGGTCTCGGCGGCCACCTGGGCCAGTGCCGGGTCGGCACCCGACCAGGTGTCGTTGAGCAGGTCCGCACCGGCGCCCACCGCCTCGACCGCGACCTCGGCCCGCCAGGTGTCGATCGAGATCACCACGTCCGGGAAGGCGGCCCGTACGGCGGCGATGGTGGCCACCGTACGGCGGATCTCCTCGGCCACCCCGACCTCGGCCCCGGGACCGGCCTTCACACCACCGATGTCGATGATCTGGGCTCCCTCGGCCAGCGCCCGTTCCACCGCACGCAGGGCGGCGTCCGCGGCGAAGGTCGCGCCGCGGTCGAAGAACGAGTCCGGCGTACGGTTCACGATCGCCATCACGGCCAGGTCACCGGGAGCGAAGGTCTGCGTACCCAGCCGTAACGTCCGACCCATCCGGAACCTTTCTCGAACCGACCACCGATGGTCCCGACGCTAACCGGCCGCCGGCGACGGCGGTGCGACGGGACTCCGGCGGGGTGGTGGGGTCGCCCGGCCGGGTCGGGCGTGACACGATTCTTCTATGGGTCAGTTTCTCCTCCTCCTGGTTGTGGCGTTGACCGCCGCCGCGGTCGTCTTCGGCGTGACCGTGCTGTTGACCGGCACCGATCCCGGTCTGGCGCCGGCCGAGCCGGACGGGCGCGCGGTGCCGCTGCCGGCCAGCCGTCCATTGGCGGAGTCCGATGTCAGCGACGTGCGGTTCGACACCGCGCTGCGCGGGTACCGGATGAGCCAGGTCGACCAGGCGTTCGCGCGGGCGGCCTACGACATCGGCTACAAGGACGAGCTGATCGGCGTGCTGGAGGCGGAGGTGGAGGCGTTGCGAGAGGGTCGCGGTGCGGACGCCGACGAGCTGCGCCGTGCCCGGGCGGCGGCTCTCGCGACGGCCGCCGCCGGGGCAGCGGTCGCCCAGAACGGCTCGCCGGCCCACCGGCCCGAGGTCGGGGACCCGGACGGCGTCATCCCGGCCGATTCCGGCGCCGGCGACCCGGACGCCGGCACGGGAGACTCCGCCACCGCCCCGGCGGGTTCGGGCACGGCAGACACTGCCCCGGCCCGGACCGACATCGCACCCGTACAGATCGACGCCGCCACGGCCGAGACCGACTCCGACGGTGGATCCCTCCGGGACGCGACGGAGGAGGACGCGGGGGCACGGGCGGAGAGCGCGGGCCCGGGGCTCCGGTCGGAGCGCGGGTGACCGGGTCCACCGGTCCGGAAGCCTTCGACGATGCCGTACGGCAGCCGGGCGCGGGTGAGGTCACCGCGACGGTGATCGTGCGGGCGCCCGCGGCGACGGTGTTCGCCGGTTTCACCGCCTGGGAGCGGCAGGGCGAATGGATTCCGTTCACCAAGGTCCGGGTGGTCGAGGGCGACGGTGGCGAGGGCAGCCTGATCGAGGCGGTGACCACTGTCGGCCCGGCGGTCCTGCGGGACGAGATGCGGGTGATCCGGGTGGATGCCCCGTACGAGCTGCGGGTCCTGCACTGTGGACGGTTGCTGCGCGGGCCGGGCGTGCTGCGCTGCACCCCGATGGACCGCGAGCGGACCCAGGTGGTCTGGCACGAGTGGTTCCACCTGCCCGGCGGCACGGTCGGCCGGTGGGCCTGGCCGGTGCTCTGGCCCGGCTCGAAGTTCAGCCTCGGCCAGGCGCTGAAGCGGTTCGCCCGGCTGGTCGAGAGCGGGCAGTTGCCCTGATCACGGCCCTGCCGGCGGGTTAGCGCCGGCCGGCGGCCTGACCTACCGTAGTGACCGTGACGGATCTGGTGATCGGCGCGGACGGGCTGTCCCGGTGCGGTTGGGGCGCGAGCACGCCGGACTATGCGACATATCACGACCAGGAGTGGGGACGGCCGCTGCGCGGCGACGACGCCCTCTTCGAGCGGCTCACCCTGGAGGCGTTCCAGTCCGGGCTCTCCTGGCTGACCATCCTGCGCAAGCGCGAGGCGTTCCGGGTGGCGTTCGACCGGTTCCACCTGGAGACCGTCGCCGGGTACGACGAGTCGGACGTCCAGCGGCTCCTGGGAAATGCCGGAATTGTCCGTAACCGGAGCAAGATCGAGGCGGCCATCAACAACGCCCGCGCGGCGCTCGACCTGCCCGACGGGCTCTCCGACCTGCTCTGGAGCTTCGCGCAGACCCGGCAGCGGGCCGAACCACTCACCTTCGCCGACGTGCCGGCGCGTACGCCGGAGTCGACCGCCCTGGCCAAGGCGCTCAAGCAGCGGGGCTTCCGGTTCGTCGGCCCGACCACGGCGTACGCGCTGATGCAGGCCACCGGAATGGTCGACGACCACCTGGTCGGCTGCCACGCCCGGCGGACGAACCCCACCGGTCGTTCCGAGGCGCCGGTAGCGGCCGTGATGGGATAGACCCATGGGTCAGCGGAACGAGGCTCGGGCATGAACGCCTGGGCGGTGGTCATCAGCGACGAGCGGTACGAGGCGGAGCGGCTCTACCACCACGACAGCGTGGAGTTCACCGGGCTGGAAGGGCCGCACCGGCCAGTCAACGGCGACCCGGTGCTGGTGCTGCGCGACGGCGGGAGCCCGCTCCTGGTGGCACTGGGCCGGGTCACCCCGTACGGGGTGGAGCAGGACCGGGACCCCGACGGTGAGGGACCCGGAGCACTGGTGGTGACGTACACCCGACGGGTTTTCGACGCCCCGACCGAGGTCCACCAGCTCACCCTCGACGGACTCCTGACCCCGGTCGACCCGGCCACCTACCGGACCCTGGCCGACCTGGTCGGACCGCCGCGCGACCGGCGAACCTGGCTGGTCAGCCTGGACCTGCCGATCGAGGCCGCGTCACCGGCCGAGGCGGTCGGAATCTTCTGGTCCTACGTACGCGACCTCGGGCCCCAGGAACTGCCGGCGTTCGTCTCCCCGGCCGGGAACGAACTGGCCATGCAGGCGTTCGTGCTCGGCGTCGAGGCCAACCAGGATCCGGAAGAGGACGACGACTAGGACCGCCCCTAAGGTGGCCGCGTCCCGACGGCGGCGGGACCCGTCCCGCCGCCGTCGGTGTCCCGCAGGAGCGGCTCAGCGGCCGACGAAGACCGGCCGCTGCTTGTCGACGAAGGCCGCGGTGGCGGCCCGGTGGTCCTCGGTGGCACCACAGATCGCCTGCGCCTGAGCCTCGGCCGCGAGGGCCTCGGAGAGCGTGCCGGCGTCACCGACCGAAAGCTGCCGCTTGATCGCGCCGTACGCCACGGTCGGGCCGGCGGCGAGCCGGGCGGCCAGTGCCTGCGCGGCCGGGAGGACGTCGTCGTCGTTCTCCACGAGTTGGGTGAGCAGGCCCAGCCGGTCCGCCTCGGCGGCCGGTACGGGCTCGGCCAGCATCAGCAGCTCGACCGCCTTGGCGTGCCCGACGAGTCGGGGCAGCGACCAGGAGGCACCCGTGTCGGCGGCCAGGCCGACGTTGGCGAAGGCCATCAGGAAGGTGGTCCTGGGTCCACCGATCCGGAAGTCGGAGAGGAACGCCAGCGACGCGCCGGCACCGGCGGCCATGCCCCGGACCGCGGCCACCACCGGCTTGGGCAGGTTGCCCAGCCGGGCCGCGATCGGGTTGTAGTGCGCCCGTACGGTGCCCAGCGGGTCGGCCCGGCCGGTGCGCAGGGTCTCGACGTGCTCGCGCAGGTCCTGACCGGTGCAGAAGGCCCGGCCGGCACCGGCGAGCACCACCGCGCGGCAGGAGCGGTCGGTCTCCAGCTCGGCGAGGGTGTCCCGTAACGCGACCTTGAGCGCGACGTTGAGCGAGTTCATCGCCTCGGGGCGGTTGAGGGTCAGGGTGACGACGGCGTCGGCACGCTCGATGAGCAACGGCTCGGTCACGATTTCTACGGGCCCTTCTGTCGGGGAACCTTGCTGACGTCGAGGCAGTGCTCGACGTACCGATCGGCGGCGGGACGCAGGCGTGCCGCATGCCGGTCGAAGAAGGCGGCCGCGCTGGTGCCGGGCCACCGTTCCGGCAGCAGCGCCGGAGGCAACTGCGGATCCCGGAAGAGGAAGGTACGCCAGGCGTGCAC
This sequence comes from Micromonospora sp. NPDC004704, assembly GCF_053601675.1. Taxonomy (NCBI): domain Bacteria; kingdom Bacillati; phylum Actinomycetota; class Actinomycetes; order Micromonosporales; family Micromonosporaceae; genus Micromonospora; species Micromonospora sp. NPDC004704. The sequence continues at coordinate 103,014 of NZ_JBSGCD010000021.1, forward strand.
CAGGCGGAAGCGGGCCGCGTACGCGTCCTCGTCACTGCTGCGTACGGTCACCGCGCCGACCAGGGCGCGTTGTTCGGCGATGAACCCCTCGTAGGCCCGGCCGATCTCGTCGAGGTCCCAGGCCCGGCGGACCAGGCCCATCGCGCCCGGAGTGCCGGCGGCGTGCGAGGCCGAGAACCGCTCGTAGCGCACCCCGGCCTCGCTGAGGACCCCGTCCACCTCCTCACCGGTGCGGGTGGCTACCCAGGTCTGCTCGTCGATCATGCCGTACCCGAGGAAGGCGAGGCTGGTGTCGAGCCGCTGACGGTCCCGGCGGGCCGGTGGCGGTTGCAGCACGATGAGGTCGAACCGGCCATCCCAGCCGATCTTGCCGGTACGGTAGATTCGAGCAGCTGCCTCGTCCAACCGGCGGGCGGCTTTCGGGCTCAACAGATAACCGGGTCCGCTGCTCAGGCGGGCCGGATAGAGCCAGCCCTGACGGACCATGCGGGAGACCGCAGTCCGTACCGCCGGTGGCGCGATCCCCAGCGGTGCGAGAAGCTTGACCAGGGCGGCGACCGGCGCACGGCCACCTCGGCCGCGCAGATAGTCGCCGTACAGGTCGAAGAGTGCCGACCGTGCCTGCATGACCGCACATTGTGACAGCCCTTCGCAAGATATGCTAGACGCTGTTACAGCGTTGCTGGTTCGGTTTGGGTCCGGCGGTGTTCATCAGGGAAAATCGTGGGTCGGCACCGCGGGCCGTGAGCGCGGGTATGTCGACGAAGTGGATGTGGGGCAACCCACCGACCCTGGTGAAGGTCTGAGGGGAGACAACATGGCGGCGATGAAGCCGCGGACGGGCGACGGTCCGCTGGAAGTCACCAAGGAGGGCCGGGGCATCGTCATGCGGGTTCCGCTGGAGGGTGGTGGCCGGCTCGTCGTCGAGATGACTCCTGACGAGGCCAACGCGCTCGGTGACGCGCTGAAGGCCGCCGCGGGCTAAGTGATCACGAAGGTCCGGGCGCGCCGCGTGCCCGGACCTTCGTCCGTGCTGGGTCACCGGTGCTGCCGGTGACCCAGCACGTTACCCGGGCCCCGAGCGCGGTGAAGCCGCGTCGACGGCCTGCTCGTTCCACGATTCCCTGGAGGTACGGTCGGCGTGCTGACCATTCGTCTCGTCGCCGATCCCACCGGGTTCGACGCCCTCGCCCTGCCCGTCCGCCCCGTCGAAGCGACCGCGCCCGACCGGGGCCGGAGCACCGGGGAGACCGCCCGCGACGAGGGTCCCCTCGCCGAACTGCCGCCGACCGCGCTGGCCCTGCCGGAGGACCTGCTCGCCGAGGCGACCGCGCTGCTGCCGCTGGTCGAACAGACCGGTTCGGCGGGCACCACCCATCTCTCGGTCCGGGCGCTGCGTCAGCCCAGCCGGCTGCTGCTGGTCGGCGTCGGAGCCGCCGACGAGGCCGGTTGGCGGGCCGCGGGAGCGGCGATCGCCCGTACCACTCGTGAGACTTCGATCACTATAGCGATGCCCGCCGATGTCACCCCGGAGGCCGTACGCGGGCTGGCCGAGGGACTGTGGCTGGCGTCGTACCGGTTCCGACTGGCCCAGGCGACCGAGCCCGCCGGCCTCACCGAGGTGCTGGTCGCGGTCGCCGATCCGGCCGCCCACGAGCCGGCCCTCGAACTGGCCCGGGTGACCGCCCGGACCACCCGGTTCGCCCGCGACCTGATCAACACGCCGTCCTCGACCAAGTCGCCGCAGTGGCTCGCCGACCAGATCGTCGCCGCCGCGGCCGAGCACCCCGGGCTGACCGTCAGCATCCGGGAACCCGAGCAGCTAGCCGCCGAGGGCTTCGGCGGCATCCTGGCCGTCGGGAACGGCTCGGCCACCGGCCCGCGCCTGGTCGAACTGAGCTGGCACCCGGCCGGCGCGAGCACCCACGTGGTGCTGGTCGGCAAGGGCATCACCTTCGACACCGGCGGCATCTCGATCAAGCCGCGCGAGGCGATGAAGCTGATGCGCAAGGACATGGCGGGCGCCGCCGCCATCGTCGCCGCCACCCTCGGGGCCGCCGAACTGCGACTACCGGTACGGATCACCGCCCTCGCCCCGCTCGCCGAGAACATGGTCAGCGGCTCGGCGTTCCGCCCCGGTGACGTGATCCGCCACTACGGCGGCCTGACCAGCGAGACCACCAACTCCGACGCCGAGGGGCGGCTGGTACTCGCCGACGCGCTCGCGTACGCGGTCGAGCGACTCGCCCCGGACCTGCTGATCGACATCGCCACGCTCACCGGCGCCAACGCGGTGGCCCTCGGCAAGCGGCACGCCGCCCTCTACAGCGAGAACGACGAGCTGGCCGAGGCCCTGATCGGTGCCGGTCGTACCGCCGGGGAACTCGCCTGGCGGATGCCGCTGACCAACGACTACGTCGAGTACCTCGGCAGCGACATCGCCGACCTCTACAGCGCCCCGGCCAGCGGCGCCGGCTCGGTGACCGCCGCGCTCTACCTGCGCGAGTTCACCGGCCCCCTGCGCGACCGCTGGGTGCACGTCGACATGTCCGCACCCTCCTGGGCCGAGGGCAACGACGGCCCGGTGGTCAAGGGCGCCACCGGGTACGGCGTCCGTACGCTCCTGCGCTGGCTGGGCGACCTGGGCTGGCTGGGCGACCTGGGATAGCCCTCCGCCGCTCGGGTGGGGTCTGATCCGTTGTTACGCCACGGGGAACGTGCCCCGGATGGTTACGTGTTGGCCTGGGACGGCTTGATGCCGTAGGTACGCCGACACCGTGAGGACGCGACATGGCTTCGCTCAGCTACTCCACGTACGTCGCGCCGCCCAAGCCGGCGGTCTCCGACGACCTGCCGCCGGGCGAGACGGAGCGGAGATGGTCCCCGACCACCTCCACCCTCATCTCGGGCGAGCGCGACGCGATCCTGGTCGACGCCCTGCTGACCACGGCCGAGGCGACCGGTCTGGCCGACTGGGTAGCCGCCAGCGGCAAGAACCTGACCACGATCTTCATCACCCACGGCCACGGCGACCACTTCTTCGGCACGTCGGTGGTGCTGGACCGCTTCCCGGCGGCGAAGGTCGTGGCGGCTGCCCACGTGGTCGAGCGGATGCGCCAGCAGCTCGGCCCGAAGTGGCTCGACGGCATCTGGCGGGTCCAGTTCCCCAACCAGCTGTCCGACCGTCTGGTGGTCGCCGAACCGCTGGCCGACCACACCCTGGACCTGGAGGGCGAGCGGCTGGTCGTGGTCGAACTCGGGCACAGCGACACCGACGACACCACCGCTCTCTACGTACCGTCCCTCGAGCTGGTGGTCGCCGGTGACTCCGTCTACAACGACGTCCACCTCTACCTCGGCGAGGCCGCCAACGGAGGAATCGGGGCGTGGCATGCGGCCCTGGACACCGTCGCGGCGCTGAACCCCACCTCGGTGGTCGCCGGGCACAAGCGCGACGGCGCCGACGACGGGCCGCACATCATCGAGGAGACCCGCGGCTACCTGCGCGACTTCGAGGCCGGGATGGGACGGACGAACAGCACGCAGGAGTTGTACGACTACATGCTCGCGCTCTACCCCGACCGGGTGAACCGGGGCGTGCTGTGGAACTCGGCGCGGGCCGTGAAGGGCTGAACCCGGATCATCCCCGTTTGATCGCCGCCAGCAGTCCCTCACCAGACGGGAGCAGGGCCGGGATCCAGTCGTCGGACTCGCGTACCGCCTTGACGATCTCGCGTACGGTCACCGTGGTCAGATCGCGGGCAGCCGGGTCGCCGATCCGTCCGCCGGCCATCGCGCCGTGCAGGACGAGCGCGCCGCCGGGGCGCAGCAACCGCAGGGCGGCCTCGACGCAGGAGCTGTACTCGGTGGCGTCGGCGTCGGCGAAGACCAGGTCGTACACCCCGTCGGCCAGCCGGGGAAGCACGTCCAGGGCCCGACCGGTGATGATCCGGGTACGCCCGGCCGGGAAGCCCGCCTCCTGGAAGATCCGCCGGGCGATGCGCTGGTGTTCAGCCTCCACGTCGATCGTGGTCAGTACGCCGTCGGGCCGCATCCCCCGGAGCAGCCACAAACCGCTCACACCGGTGCCGGTGCCGATCTCGACCACCGAACGTGCGCTGCCGGCGGCGGCCAGTAGTCGCAGGGTCGCGCCGACACCGGGCGTGATGGCCGGCAGGCCGACCTCCCGGGCCAGGCTGCGGGCGGTCTGCAGGACCAGGTCCTCGGCGACGTACGCCTCGGCGAACTGGAGTGCCTGGGCGGTCATCGGGGTGACTGACCGGGCGACCATGGCGATGGCGTACCTCCGGAAACGGTGCGGGGTGGACGGGGGCGTTGCGCTATGAGCCTAAGGGCGTTGGTACGTGATCGACAGTCGTCCCACCTGTTCCCCGTCCACGCCGGACCCAACCGCTGAATGCTCTTCGGCTATCCGTGCAATCCTGGAGGCGGAACCCGTACGCCCCGACCGGAGAGCGGCTCACGCCGTGTGGTCGGCGAACGCTTTCCGGGACGGACTGGGAGGGCACGTGACCGACGGCTGGAACTGGCGCCAGCCCGACGGGACCCCGACGACGGCACCTGCGCCGCCGACGGTGGGCCCGCCGGTGGCTATGCCAGCGGGACCTGGTGGTGTCGGGGGCGGGATACCCCCCGTACCGGGTGGTGTCGGTGGGCCGCCGCCGTCGGCCTGGTGGTCGGACGCGATGGCCGACCCGTGGCGGGATCCGCGGACCCACACCGCGGTGGTGGTGCAGGCGCCCCCGCTCGCGCCGAGCGCCCTGCCGGAGCTGGTCACCGACCCGGACGCGCCGCGCCAGCGGGGGACCCGCCCGGTCTTCCTGGTCGCGCTGGTCGCCGCCCTGCTGGCCGGCACACTCGGCGGCACGCTGGGTTACGTCTTCGCGTCCCGGGCCGGGGTCGGCGGGGGCGGGACCACGGTGCTGGGCCGCCAGGGCAACGAGGCGCCGGCCGCCGCGCAGCGCAAGCCGGACACGTTGGCGGGGGTGGCCGAGCGGCTGGCCCCGAGCGTCGTGACCGTACGAGTCAACGGCAGCGGCGGTGCGAGCGTGGGTTCCGGCTTCGTCGCGTCCACCGACGGGTACGTGATCACCAACGACCACGTGGTCGAGGGGAGCAACGGGCGGGCGACGGTGGTCTTCAACGACGGGTCGACCACGGCCGCGACGGTGGTGGGCACCGACCCCGAGTCGGACCTCGCGGTGATCAAGGTGTCCCGGCCGGGTCTGGTACCGGTCGAGTTCGGTGACTCGGAGTCGATCGCGGTCGGTGACCCGGTGCTGGCCTTCGGCACACCGCTGGCCCTGGCGAACACCGTGACGGCGGGGATCGTCAGCGCCCTGGACCGGACGATCAGCGCCGGTGAGCCGGGCGGGCAGGTGCGGTACTACGCGGCGATCCAGACCGACGCGGCGGTCAACCAGGGCAACTCCGGTGGGCCACTGGTCGACGGCGCGGGCCGGGTGATCGGCGTGAACTCGGTGATCAAGTCGCTGGCGGTGGACGATTCGGCGGCCGGCAACATCGGCCTCGCCTTCGCGATCCCGATCAACCAGGCCAAGCGGGTCGCCCAGGAGATCATCGACACCGGCAAGGCGCGCCGTACGGTGATCGGCGCCCAGGTCAGCGGCGCCGGGGTCGGCGCGGAGGGCGGCGTACGGGTCGCCGGGGTCGATCCGGCCGGCCCGGCTGCCGGTGCCGGTCTGCGTACCGGTGACGTGCTGCTCCGGCTGGACGGCCGGGTCCTGGAAGAACCAACTGATTTGATCGCCTTGGTCCGGAAATACGCGCCCGGATCGGTGGTGACCGTCGAGTACCGTCGCGGCACCGATCGGCAGAAGGCGTCAGTGACACTTGCCGCAGATGCGAAGTAGCCGGTCCACACCCCCTCCCGCATCCGCCCCCGGCGTGCGTAGTCTTGCCCTGGACCGGTACGAGGAGGCGGCGAGGTGTTCGAAAACCTGAACTGGTGGGAGATCGGCGCGCTGCTGCTCCTGGCGCTGCTGATCTTCGGCGACAAGCTGCCGACCGTGATCAACGACGGCCTGCGGATGCTGCGCAACCTGCGCCGGATGGCCACCAACGCGACCGGTGACCTGAGTCGCGAACTGGGCACCGACATCCAGCTCGAAGACCTGCACCCGAAGGCGTTCATCCGCAAGCACCTGCTCAGCGAGGACGACGAGGCCGCGCTGCGCAAGCCGTTGCAGGGGCTCTACGACACGGTGAAGTCCGACCTCAGCGGCGTACACGACGAGCTGAAGGACGTGGCCGCCGCGACCGACCTGCGCAACGGGGGCCGTACGACGAGCGCGGCCGGCAACGGCTCCGGAGCGGTCAACGGCACCGCCGCCACGACTTCCACCACCAGCCCGCAAACCCGCTCATACGACGACGACGCCACCTGAGCGACGACGTCCCCCGAGATCGCGCAAATGTAGAGAAAGAGGGGCTTCGGTCGAGCGGGAAGCCACTCTTTCTCTACAAGAGTGCGGATCTTGAGGGGTGGGTTGGGGTGGTCAGCGACCGGCGGGGCGTAGGCCGAGGGGCTTGCCGATCAGCGACTCGCGGCGTATTGCGAGGCGGTCGGCGACCTTGTTCAGGGCCACCGAGGCGGGCGCGGTCGGGTCGGCGAGCACGATCGGGGTGCCCCGGTCACCGGCCTCGCGTACGCGGGTGTCGAGCGGGATCTGACCCAGCAGCGGGACCTGTGCGCCGACCACCCGGGTGAGCGACTCGGCGACCGCCGTACCGCCGCCTGCGCCGAAGACCTCCATCCGGGAGCCGTCGGGCAGTTCCAGCCAGGACATGTTCTCCACCACACCGACCAGGCGCTGGTGCGTCTGGAGGGCGATCGCCCCGGCCCGCTCGGCCACCTCGGCGGCGGCGGTCTGCGGGGTGGTGACAACCAGGATCTCGGCGTTGGGCAGCAGTTGGGCCAGGGAGATGGCCACGTCGCCGGTGCCCGGCGGGAGGTCGAGCAGGAGCACGTCCAACTCGCCCCAGTAGACGTCGACCAGGAACTGCTGCAACGCCCGGTGCAGCATCGGCCCGCGCCAGACCACGGCCGCGTTGCCGTCGGTGAACATCCCGATCGAGATGACCTTCACGCCGTGGGACTGCGGCGGCATGATCATGTCCTCGACCCGGGTCGGCCGGGCCTCGGTGCCGAGCATCCGCGGCACCGAGTGGCCGTAGATGTCCGCGTCGACCACACCGACGGAGAGCCCGCGGGCGGCCAGGGCGGCGGCCAGGTTGACCGTCACGCTCGACTTGCCCACCCCGCCCTTGCCGCTGGCGACCGCGTACACCCTGGTCCGGGAGCCGGGCTGGGCGAACGGGATGACCGGCTCCTCGGTCGCGCCGCTGCCGCCGCGCAGCCGCTGTTGCAGGGACTGCCGTTGCTCCGGCGTCATCACGCCGAAGTCGATCTCCACACCGGTGATCCCGGGCACCGCGGTCACGGCGGCCGTGATGTCCGTACGCAGCTTGTCCCTCAGCGGGCAGCCGGCGACGGTGAGCAGGAGCTCGACGCGTACCAGGCCGTCCGTTCCGACCTCGGCGGAGCGCACCATGCCGAGCTCCGTGATGGGCCGGCGGATCTCCGGATCGTCGACGGTGGCCAGGGCGGCCATGACCGCTTCCTCGACGGTGCTGACTGGTGCTGACATGACCGCCATGGTACGTCGCATACGGGATCCCGGTGGCGGTCGCGGGTACCCGGTGTGAGCGATCAGATTCGCAGCCGGGCGCCGGAGCCTGGGATCCGCCGGTTGGTCGGATGCTCGATCCGGCCCGCACGATGGACGCGGATGCGCCGATTTGAGGGTGGACGCCGTGCCCGTCCGGGTGTAACGATCGATGCGGTTGGCCGCGCGCCTAGCCCCTTGAGGCGCGCGGCTTGCTCTTTTCCCAGGTCAGAGCGCTGTCAGTGGTCGGCGCGGCGCTCACTCGACGTCCAGCTCGTCGACCGGTTCGTCGATGTTCTCCGCCGGCACCGGGCGGCCCGAACTCTGCTGCCGGTCCTTGCGGTACTGCCGCTGCTCCAGCCGCTGCCGGCGCTGGGCCTGCTCGTCCAGCTCCTCGGCCAGCCGGCTCAGCTCGGAGCGGAGGAAGTCGCGGGTGGCCACCTCGCCGAGGGCGATCCGGAGCGCGGCGATCTCCCGGGCCAGATACTCCGTGTCCGCCTTCTGCAGTGCCGCCCGCCGCCGATCCTCCTCGGCCGCGAGCCGGTCCCGGGCCGCCTGCCGGTTCTGTGCCAGCAGGATCAGCGGCGCCGCGTACGACGCCTGCAACGACAACAGCAGGGTCAGGAACGTGAAGGTGTACGGGTCGAAGCGCAGTTCCCGGGGCGCGAGCGTGTTCCAGAGCAGCCAGATCGCGATCACGATGGTCATGTAGACGATGAAGTTCGCCGTACCCATGCCCCGGGCGATCGCCTCCGACCAGCGGCCGAACGCCTCCGGGTCGAACCGGGGCAGGCGCAACCGGCGCGGCTCGCGTGGCTGGTCGAGCCGTTCCACCCGACGCGGCTCAGTCATCGTCGCCCACCGGCGTACGCCCGTCGCCCCGGCCGCTCGCCTCGCCAGACCTGGCCGTCGTGCTCACCGCCGCGTCCCGGTCGCGCCAGTCGGACGGCAGCGAATGATCGAGTACGTCGTCAACGGTGACCGCGCCCACCAGCCGGCTGGACGGGTCGATCACCGGGAAGGCGACCAGGTCGTACGTGGCCATCCGGCGGGTGACCTCGTTCAGTCCGGTGGTCGGTTGCAGCGGGTCGATGTCGTTGATCAGCAGGTTGCCGAGCAGTTCCGCCGGGGGCTCGCGGAGCAGCCGCTGGAAGTGCACCATGCCGAGGTACCGGCCGGTCGGGGTGGCCATCGGCGGCCGGACGATGAAGACCTGGGCGGCGATGGCCGGGGAGAGCTGCGGGTCACGGATCCGGGCCAGCGCCTCGGCGACGGTGGCGTCCGGCGGCAGGATCACCGGCTCGGAGGTCATCAGGCTGCCGGCCGTACCGGACTGGTACTTCAGCAGTTGACGTACCGGATCGGCCTCGTCCGGTTCCATCATGTCGAGGAGCATGTCCTGCTCCGGCGGGGGCAGCTCGCTGAGCAGGTCGGCGGCGTCGTCCGGGTCCATCTCCTCCAGCACGTCGGCGGCCCGTTCCCGGTCCAGCCCGGCCAGGATCTCCACCTGGTCGTGCTCGGGCAGCTCACCCAGCACGTCGGCCAGGCGCTCGTCGTCCAGGGCGGCGGCGACCTCGTTGCGGCGGGCGTCCGGCAGGTCCTGGAGCGCGTTGGCAAGGTCGGCCGGGCGCATGTTCTCCAGCACCGAGAGCAGGTTGGCGGTGCCCCGGGTCTCCGGCAGCCCGAGCAGGCCGCCCGCCCGTTCCCACTCCAACTGGTGCAGGTGCCCCCGGCGGCTGAGCCGGCTGGTCTGCTCCCGTACGGCGACCCGGGTCAGGGACCATTCGCCCTGGCGGTTGGCCTCCATCGCCACGTCGACGACGGTGCCGGGGCGACCGGTCGGTTCAATGATCACCCGCCGGTCGAGCAGGTCCTCCAGCACCAGCAGCTCGTTCGGGCGTTTCTCGAACCGGCGCAGGTTGAGCGTGCCGCTGGCGAGCAGCACCGACTCGGCGTCGATGGTGGTGATCCAGTTGATCGAGAGGAAGATCCGCCGTCGCATCGCCAGCTCCGCCACCAGCCCCACAACCTGGGGATTGCGGCTGGAGGTCCGCAGTCGGGCGACCGCGTCCCGGATCCGGCCGACCTGATCTCCGTTGGGGTCGAAGACGGCCAGTCCGGCAAGACGGGCGATGTACACCCGGGTCGGCGTGGTCACGTGGGTCAGCCTATGCGCCTAGGCTTTACCAACATGTCGACCTTGGCGTACGAGATCGTGGACGTCTTCACCGACCGTCCCTTCGCCGGCAACCCGCTCGCGGTCGTCTTCGACGCCCAGGCGCTGGCCACCGAGCAGATGCAGATCATCGCGCGGGAGTTCAACCTCTCCGAGACGGTGTTCGTGCTGCCGTCGACCGCCAGCACCGCGACGTACCGGGCCCGGATCTTCACCCCGGAGCGGGAACTTCCCTTCGCCGGGCATCCGAGCATCGGCGCCGCGGTGACCGCCAGTAGGCGCGGCTGGTTCGGGGCCGGGCAGGTGGTTCAGGAGTGCGGGGCCGGGCTGCTTCCGATCGAGGTGGCCGGCGACCGGGCCACGGTCACCGGTGCCGGACCGACGCTCGGCCCCGAACTGGACGTGGAACCGCTGCTGGCGATGGTCGGGCTGACCTCCACGGACTTCGTCGGGCCGGCTCCCCGGGTGGCCGGCTGCGGGCTGGAGTTCCCGTACCTGTCGGTCCGGGCGGAGGCACTGGGCCGGGTGGTGCTGAACGCCCCGGCGGCGGTACGGGCCGGAGTCGAGCACCTGAGCGTCTTCGCCTGGCACGCCGACGAGCGGACCGCGTACGCCCGGGTCTTCGCCCCCGGTGTCGGGGTGCCGGAGGATCCGGGCACCGGATCGGCCGCCCTCGGCCTGGGTGTGTGGTTGGTCACCAGCGGGCTGCTGCCGGGGGAGGGGATTTCGTCGTACACCGTGCGGCAGGGTGCGGAGATCGAGCGCCCGTGCCTGCTGGAGTGCACGGTGACCGCGGCCGACGGGGTCGCGCTCGGCGCCACGGTCGCCGGCCAGGTGGTCCCGATCGCCGCCGGCCAGATCACCGCCCCGCCCTTCGTCGGCTGATTCCCGCACCGGCGATCGCGGTCGGTCAACGGCGCCGGCCGGCGGCGTTCGGGTCGGGCCCGCTGGACTATCCGGGGGCCACTACTGCTCCGGTAGCTGCGACGAGTGGTGGTTGACGATCAGCCACTCTCCCTTTCGCAGCTCGTAGACGAAGGTGTAGCGAGCTTCGACCTTTCCGGCCGCGCCGCCCTCGGTCACGGTGAACTCGTAGACACCGGTGTCGATCGCTGCCCGGTCGCTGAGGATTTTGACCGTCGAGTCCTTGATCGTGCCGCGCGGCTTCTTCTCCAGGAAGTGGTCGAAGTAGTCGACTATCCCCGCCCGGGTCTTGCGCACCTCGTTCGAGACCGTCGGAAGGAGGACGGCGTCCGGGGCGTACCGGTCGGCGACCTTCGCCGGGTCGCCGGTGGCCAGGGCTTCGTCCCAGCCCTTGAAGAGATTCCTGATCTGCCGCTCGGTCGGCCGGGTCGACGCGGGTGGGTGGTTCGGCGGTGCCGCGGGGGTGAACAGCGCCCACGTTGTGGCGGCCGGCGTCACCACGGGTGGCCCCGCCGCGGCGGTCGTGCCGGTGCCGTCTCCGATGACCAGGGCGGCGCCGAGCACACCGGCGATGAGGGTACGGGTTGTCCGTCGCACTTGCGCTCCTTGACTAGAGAGGCATCTGCGAATGTGAATATACATACTGTAGACAGTCTTCAGGCGGCCGGGGTGTCCACTATCCCGGTGGCGGGAGGATCCCTCCGGAAACAGGTCGCCGGGGGTGCGGCTCGACCGTCAGCGGCGGCGGACCCGGTGCAGGCGGAACGGTTTGCGGGTCGGCCGCACGGCGGGGGACTCCCTCGGCACGGCGGACAACGAGTCGTCCGGCAACGAACCGCCCTCGGCGAGCGGGGCGCCGGCCGGGGCCAGCCGGTTGAGCGCGCATCCGCTCGTCGCCCAGCGTTCGACCAGCTCCGTCGCGGTGCCGGCGGCGTTGAGCCGTTTCGCGGCGACCAGCGGTGCGTTGGTTTCCCACTGTTCGGTGCCGGCAAGCAGGCGGGTCACCCGCGCCGGCCAGGTGACGATCCGACCACCGTGGTCGCCGCGTAGCGTCACCGCGGCGGTCGCGGTGTCCGCGAGTCCGGGGGCGGTCTGCTCGCCCGGCCCGCTGACCACGTAGAGCGCGCCGTCCAGCGGCAGGCACCACAACGCCAGGCCGGGGCCGCCGTCGATCGACACCCAGGCCACCGCGGCCTTCTTCATCGCCTCTTCGATCAGCGGTGACGGGCCGACCGCCGGCACCGCCGTGGTCTGCTCGCCGTTGTCGTCAGTCACCCCTGCATCCTTGCACTCTCAGCGGGCGCGAACCGCCGGGCGCCGCCGGCCACGAAGGGTCCGGGTGGCCGGCCGGGTGGTGCGGGACAGGGCCGGCTCGACCAGGTCGAGCACCTCGCGCAGCGAGGTCAGGGCCGGTCCGGTGAAGCCGGTGTCCGGGTCGAAGACCAGGTGGTCGCCGAGGTCGGGGGCGTCGAGCCGGACCGCGTCCAGCCCCGCACCGGTGGCACCGGTGAGTTCCCGGCTGCCGCCGTCGCCGACGTAGAGGCAGTCCGAGGGGGCCACCCGGAGCCGGTCGCAGGCGACCAGGTAGATCGCCGGGGCGGGCTTGCAGTAGCCGACCTGGACCGAGAAGACCTGGGTGTTCAGCAGTTCCGCGACCGGGAGCTGCGGCAGGAAGACCGGGAGTTCGTGGGTGCAGTCGCTGATCAGGGCGGTGGCCACCCCGAGCCGGCGCAGGGCACGCAGCGTCGGGACCGCCTCGGGACGCAGCCGGGTGTCGGCCCGGACCGCGCCCAGCCGGGCGGCGACCGCCGCTCGTACCTGCGTGTCCGAGGGGTGTACGCCGATCCGGTCGCAGACCCAGCGCAGGGTCGCCTCGGCGTCGCCGAGCGCGCCGCTGGCCCGCAGGTAGAACGACCGGTCGAGGACTTCGAGCAGCGCCTCGGTGGTGCAGCCGAGGCGGTCGGCGACGAGGGCGTGCCGCCGGCCGCGGTTCGCCGGCCGGGTCAGGGTGTTGAAAAAGTCGAAGAGCACCGCCCGGTATGCGGGCATGGTGAACCAGCTTCCGGCGCGAGGAGGGGCGAATCGGACCGGGTCGATGGTAACGAAATGTTGATCGCTTCGTGGCCCGGAGTGAGCGAAAGGTGGAACTTTCAGTGGCCAACGCGGGCGTGTGAGGATCTTCCCGTGCCATCTCCGCAAGTCACGCCCACCGGACGTCCACCGGTCGATCCGCTGAGCACCGGTGCGGTGATCCTCGCGGTCGCCGCCGTCTCCTCCTCGGGGCCACTGATCGCGTACGCCGCCGCGCCTGCGCTGGCGGTCGCGTTCTGGCGGAACACCATCTCGGTCGGTCTGCTCAGCCCGGTGACCCTGCTCCGGCGCCGGGCCGAACTCCGTACCCTGATCCGGGGCGCCGGGCGGCGCGAGGGCTGGTTCTGTGTCCTGTCCGGGGTGGCGCTCGCCGCCCACTTCGCCACCTGGATGCCGAGCGCCCAGTTGACCTCGGTGGCCGCGGCCACCGCCCTGGGTGCCACCCAACCGGTCTGGCAGGGCCTGATCGCGCTCGGGCAGGGCCGGCGGCTGGCCACCGTCGCCTGGGTCGGGATCGGGGTGGCGGTGGTCGGTGCCGTACTCGCCACCGGGGCCGACTTCGGGCACTCCCACCGGGCGGTCATGGGTGACCTGCTCGCGGTGCTCGGGGGGATGGCGGCGGCGATCTACACCGCGTTCGGCGAACGGGCCCGCGCGACGATCAGCACCACCACGTACACCACGATCTGTTACGGGGTCTGCGCCGCCCTGCTGCTCGTCGTCTGCCTGGTCGGCGGCGTACGGCTGACCGGCTTCCCGGGCACGACCTGGCTGGCCATCCTGGGGCTGGTGGCCGGGGCCCAACTGCTCGGGCACTCGATGTTCAACTACGCCCTGCATCACTTCTCGGCCACCACGATCAGTGTCCTGATCCTGCTCGAAGCGCCCGGTGCGGCACTGATCGCCTGGGTGTGGCTGGGGCAGTTGCCCCGGCTGGCCGCCCTGCCCGGTCTGGCGCTGCTCCTGGTCGGGGTCGCCATCGTGGTGCTCGGCAATGCCCGCGCCAACCGGCGTACCGCCCCCATCCCGGCCCCACCGGAAGCCGCGCCGCTGCCGGACTGACCCGGCCCGAGCCGCCCGATCGGCAGGTTCTCGGGGACCGGCGACCTTCGCCGAGCCAACCCACCACTCCGAGACCATTTTTGGGGGAGTGTGGGTATTCGCGTGCCGATGGCCGTTCTTTCGGTGAAAGTGCGGGGCAGGGGAAGTGGGCGCGCAGAGGGGGTGGACGCGGGTGGGACGGCGCGGGAAGCGGGACGCGGACGCGGCACCGGCGGAGAAGCCCACGGTCACCTTCACCCCGTTGGCCGAGTTCCCGCCGCTGCGCGAGGACGAACTGGCGGTGCTCCGCCAGGTCGGCCAGCGGTGGGCGGAGGCGCTGCACGACCGGCCGGCGGACTGGGACGAACTGCCCCTGGACCCCACGCTGGAGCGTTACCGGCACCCGCCCACCCCGAGCCGGTTCGGCCGGCTGGCCCGGATCGACATGTTCAAGGCCGACGAGCCACGGCAACTGCTCGCCACCGAGGCCACGATCCTGCCCCGGGGACGGCTGGCGCAGGCCCTGGCCCGGTTCCGCCGGAGCGTGCTGGGTCCACCGCTGGCCAGCACGGCGGTGCTCCAGGAGCGGATGCGCAAGCTGATCGCCCTGCCGGTGCTCTCCTCCGACCTGCTCTCCTCGGTGGCGTACGGGCCCGAGGCCATGCTCGCCATCCTGGTGCTGGCCGGCGGGGGCGCGCTCGGACTCTCCCTGCCGCTGACCGGCGTGCTGGTGCTCCTCATGATCATCGTCGGGGCCTCGTACCGACAGACCGTGTACGCCTATCCGCACGGCGCCGGGTCGTACCTCGTGGCCAGCGACAGCCTCGGTCCCCGGTTCGGCCTGGTCGCCGCCGCCGGCCTGATCCTCGACTACGTACTCACCGTGTCGGTGTCGGTGGCGGCCGGGATCGGCGCCATCACCTCGGCGTTGCCCGGACTCGCGCCGCTGACGGTGCCGCTCGGGCTGCTGGCGATCGCCGCGCTGCTCGCCGGCAACCTGCGCGGTGTACGGGTCGCCGGCAACCTGTTCGCCGCGCCGACGTACCTCTTCATCGTCGTGATGCTGGTGCTGTTGCTCGTCGGGTTCGCGCAGGCGGCCGGGCGGGGATTCACCGCCCTCCCACCACCGCCGATCACCGCCGTGGAAGGGCTCAGCGTGCTGGTCGTCCTGCGCGCGTTCGCGTCCGGAGCCACCTCGATGACCGGGATCGAGGCGGTGTCGGACGCGGTGCCGGTGTTCCGGCCGGTCGAGTGGCGCAACGCCCGTACGACGTTGACCTGGATGGTCGGCATCCTGGTTGTGCTCTTCGCCGGGCTGACCCTGCTGATCCATCTCAGCGGGGTGGTGCCGCACGACGGCCAGACCCTGCTGTCCCAGGTGGCGCGCCAGACCTTTCGCACCGGTCCCTGGTACGGCCTCATCCAGGCATCCACCGCCATGATCCTTCTGTTGGCCGCGAACACGGCGTTCAACGACTTTCCCCGACTGCTCTTCTTCATGGCCCGGGACGACTACGCGCCCCGGCGGTTCCTGCACATGGGCGACCGGCTCGCCTTCGGCAACGGCATCGTCGCGCTGTCGGTGGCGGCGGCGCTGATCTTCCTCACCTTCGGGGGGCGCACCCAGGCGCTGATCCCGCTCTACGCGGTCGGTGTGTTCCTCGCCTTCACCCTCTCGCAGACAGGAATGGTGGCGCACTGGCGGGCCCACCGGGGCCGGAACTGGAAGCGGCGGGCGGCGCTCAACGGGCTCGGTGCGGTGCTGTGCGGGATCGTGCTGGTCACCGCCGCGGCCACCAAGTTCGGTGAGGGAGCCTGGGTGACGGTGCTCGCCATCCCGCTGGTGGTCTTGCTGGCGACGCGGATCCGGCGGCACTACGACCGGATGCACCGGGTGCTGGCGCTGCGCCCGCCGTCGGTGCCGGCGCGGGAGGCCGGAGCGCCGGCCGAGGCCGGTGGGCCACGGGACCGGGCGGTTGGCGGGGACGACCAGGAGAGCGAGGAGAGCCCGCAGGACGTACGGCACCTGGTGGTGGTGCCGGTGGCCCGGCTCAATCTCGCCGCCCTGCGGGCACTCGCGTACGCGGCCTCGCTGGGGCCGCCGGTCTTCGCCGTACATCTCAGTCCGGAGCAGGAGGAGGCGGACCGGTTCCGCGAGGAGTGGCAGACCTGGGGGGACCATCTCCGGCTGGAGACGATCATTTCGCCGTACCGGGCGATCACCGCGCCGCTGGTGCAGTATCTCGACTCGCTGCACACGCTGCGGCCCGACGTGGTGCTGACCGTGGTGGTCCCGGAGCTGATGGTGAAGCGCCCCTGGCACCGGATCCTGCACACCCCGATCGACCAGCGGTTGCGCCGTGCCCTGCGCAGCCTGCCCGGAGTGGTGATCACCAGCGTGCCGGTGCACCTGCCCGAGTGAGGCACGACGGCCGGTTCCGCCCACCGCTTTTGCCACCCCCGCCGAACGGACGAGGTTAGGTTGGGCTGGCGGCGTACGGCCGGTCGTCGCCGGTCGCGTCGAGGACGGAAGGGGGCTGGTCCGATGCCGGGCGACCGGGAGTTGCTGGAGGAGTACGTCCGCGCGGGGCAGCTCATGCAGTTGGCGACCGTACGGGCGGACGGTTCACCGATGGTGGGCAACCTCTGGTACGACCCGCACTTCGCACCCGACCTGCTGCGGTTCGTCGCCCGACACGACCGGTGGCACGGGGCCGACGGGCACCGGGCGGGTGGGCACGGGCCGGACGGGCAGGGTGACGGTCGGGTCGGCGGCAGCATCGTCGCCGTACCGCCGGACGTTCGGAATGGGACCGTACGCGGGGTGGCCTTCACCGGCGTGGTGCGGACGCTGCCGCCGGTCGGGGTGGAGGCGGCGGCCCGGTCGTTCCTGGACCGCTGGCCGGGCGCCGAGGTGGCGATCGACCCGGGCCGGCTGTCCCGGCACGAGACGCCCAGCCGGCTCTACGAGATCGCGGTGACCGAGTGGGTCCTGTTCGACGAGCGCCGGTTCCCGGACGAGTCCCGGCACGTGCTCGCCGCCGCCCGGACGGCCTGATCGGCCTGTCCACGCCCGGTGGGCCGGTCAGACCGATCAGAGACCGGCTACGGGATCACCGGGAGGCCGGTGTCGAACCAGACGTTTGTCGGCCGGTCCCAGAGGATCCCGGTTTGGTTGGGGCGGGCAATGACGCCGTAGCGGTAGTTCCGACCGAACTTGTTGTTTCTGAAGATGATGTTCGAGGCGACCAGGTCGTCCCGGACACCGATGGAGTAGTTGCCGCCGTTGCAGTAGTTGTTCTCGAAGGTGAGATTGCGGACCGCGTCCGCGGTGGTCGACCCGATCATGATGCAGGCGTTGTGCGGGTCGTTGGTGCTTGCCGTGTACGGCTCCAGCCGGTTGTGCCGCACGATGATGTCGCTGCCGCCGGTGGTCTGCAACGCGTCGTTGTGCGAGCCGGGGACCCGGGCGAGATCGTGGATCCAGGAGTCGACGATGGTGCTCTTCGTGCTCAGCCGGGGGCCGTCGATCATGTTCCAGATGTTCGCCCGACGCAGGGTGTAGTTGCCGCAGCAGACCGATGCCGAGTTCCGGCCGGCGCCGTTTATCTCCACATCCTCGACCAGCAGGTTGGTCGCCGTGTCGTAGAGCCGGATGGAGTAGGTCGGGCTGTTACAGGTGATCCGGGACTTGCGAATGATGATGTTGCTCGCCCGTACCGTCACGCATCCGACGATGTTGAGGTTGGTGAGCACCTGACCCGCCTTACGGAGGTCGAGGGATCCCGAGTTCGTCAGTGCCGTACCGGCCGGTACGCCGGTGTTGGTCGGGCCCGGCCAGTAGGTGATCGGCGTGGGCGGGACCGCATCGGGAGCTGCCCGGGGCGGGCTCGGCAGCGGCGCCACCGGGCCGAACTCGGGCGGGCCGGGCGCGGCTTCGACCCCGCCGGGTACGTCCGGTGAGTACGCCTCGCCGTTCTGTTCCGAGTCGACGATGGTGGCCGCGGCGCCGGCATCCTGGACGAACGCCCGCCGGCAGTCGCGCACCGTCACCCGGACCGCCGAGTAGTCGCCCGGCACGATGCCGTCGGTCTTGCCGTCTGTGCAGTAGATCTCGGTGTCGACGATGGTGGCGCCCGCGACGTCGGGGCGGATCCGGATGGCTGCCGTACCGCCGGCCCGGACGGTCACCCGTTGCAGCCGGATGTTGTCCGCGGCGATCTCGATAGGACGATCGAAGGTCTGACCGGAGATGACGGTGTTCGGTGTGTCGAGTACCAGGGGCTCCGATTCGGGTCCGGAGAGGACCGCGTATCCGGTCCCGGCGATTGCGACGAGTCCGACGGCGCTGGTGGCGACGATGGCGCGAGTACGTCCGGTACGACGACTCGGAGCCGGTGCATCCGGTGTTCTGGGTTCACCTGTTGGGTGCAGATCGGTGTTGTTCATGCTTCGCCCTTGGGAATGGGCGGCGCACGGCGTGGCTGCGCTGCCCGTCCTGCCTAGGAGCCCACCTCGGTCGCCGGCTTCAGTGCCGCGTACGACCGCTCAGGTCGGTCCACAAGGTCGCTGATCGAGGGCCCTGCCGCCCCGGAAGCTATTAGATGCTTCTACGCGAAGGCTACTCTTCGTATTGTGTCGCTTACGAAACACGATCTGACGGATTTTCGACAGAAAACGGTATTCATCATTGTCAGTGCCGATAAAACACTCGTAAGTGTCGATGATTCTACGGCCTTCGCGACTACGGAACGTCACTCAGTGTGCAGTTCGACCGCCCGCTCGCTCGCCTGCCAGAGCCGGGCTGCCAGCTCCGGATCGGCGGCGTGCGGCCGAGGTCGGCGCGGCTCACGATCGGCGTAGTAGCCGCCGTTTTCCAGCGACCCGGCGGCCAGGTGGGTGAGCCACACCAGGGTCTCCGCCCCCTTGGTCGGCGTACGCAGGAACCAGGCCAGTTTCATGCCCAGGGCGACCAGGCGGTTCTCGTTGGCGAACCGGGTACGCACCCCACCCGGGTGGTACGACACCGCCACCAGTTCCGGCCAGCGCCGGGCCGCCTCGGCGGTGAACAGGATGTTCGCCTGCTTGCTGCTGCCGTACGCCCGCAGCGGCTGGTAGTCGCGCAGGGCGGCGGAGAGATCGTCCGGATCCAGCGCGCCCCACCGGTGCGCACCCGAGGCGGTTGTCACGATCCGGTCGACCCGGTCCCGCAACAGGGCGCTGAGCAGGAACGGAGCCAGATGGTTGGTCTGCATGGTCAGCTCGAAGCCGTCCACCGTGGTCACCGGGCGGGTGCTGACCATCCCGGCGTTGTTGGCCAGCACGTCGATCCGGTCATACGCGGTACGCAGCTCGGCGGCGAGCCGCCGGACGTCGTCGAGCACCGCGAAGTCGACCCGGAACTCGGCCGGCCGGATCCCGCTCGCGTCCCGTACCTGGTCGACGGCGGCGGTCAGACGGGCCGGATCGCGCCCGACCAGGACGACCTCGTCGCCGCGTCGGGCCAGTTCGATCGCGGCGGCCAGGCCGATGCCCGAGGTCGCACCGGTGATCACCACCCGGAGCGCGGAGCGCCGGTCGACATCCGGTGACGCGGGCAGTGTCGCGCCGGTGACATCCTCGACAGGTCGCTCCTCGCCGGTCATGGCGCGACGTTACCGTGGGGTCACAAATACCGAAAGAATCATCAGGCCCGGTCCGCGCCACCGACCGGGTTGTGGAAGGAGCGCCCGATGGCCGTCGCTGGCCGCCCCCGCCGGTCCTGTCTCGCGGTGCCCGGATCGAGCGTGAAAATGCTCGGCAAGGCCCAGGGACTCCCGGCCGACCAGGTGTTCCTGGACCTCGAGGACGCGGTCGCACCACTGGCCAAGCCGGAGGCACGACGCAACGTCGTCGCGGCGCTCAACGAGGGTGACTGGGCTGGCAAGATCCGCGCCGTACGCGTCAACGACCTCACCACCCCGTGGACGTACCGGGACGTGGTCGACGTGGTGGAGGGCGCGGGCGCCAACCTGGACTGCGTGATGCTGCCGAAGGTGCAGAACGCCAGCCACATCGAGTGGCTCGACCTCACCCTCGGCCAGATCGAGCGGACCCTCGGGCTCCCGGTCGGCGGGATCGGCATCGAGGCCCAGATCGAGAACGCGGCCGGTCTGGTCAACGTCGACAGCATCGCCGCCGCCTCGCCCCGGGTCGAGACGATCATCTTCGGCCCGGCGGACTTCATGGCCTCGATCAACATGCGGTCGATGGTGGTCGGTGCGCTCATCCCGGAGTATCCCGGTGACCCCTACCACTACATCCTGATGCGACTCCTGATGGCCGCCCGGACCTACGACAAGCAGGCGATCGACGGCCCGTACCTGCAGATCCGCGACGTGGACGGGTTCCGTGAGGCGGCCCGCCGCTCGGCCGCGCTCGGCTTCGACGGCAAGTGGGTGCTGCACCCGGGCCAGATCGAGGCGGCGAACGAGGTCTACGCACCATCGCAGCAGGACTACGACCACGCGGAGCTGATCCTCGACGCGTACGAGCACTACACCTCGGCGGCCGGCGGTCGGCTCGGGGCGGTGATGCTCGGCGACGAGATGATCGACGAGGCGTCCCGCAAGATGGCGCTGGTCGTGGCGGCAAAGGGTCGGGCCGCCGGGCTGGAGCGTACGTCGAGGTTCGTCGCGCCGGAGTGAGCCGTCGGCGCCGGTCGGCCCCCGGCGGACGGGGACCGACCGCAGGCCGGGGAACTCAGTAGCTGCTGGTGAACTCGTCCGGGTTCTGGGTCACGTACACCGCGAAGATGATGATGAGCGCGGTCGCGATCACCGCGATCGCGGTCGTGATCCAGCCGATGATGATGCCGGCCGTCGCCATCCCGCCGCCGCTCTCGCCGCGCTCACGGATCTGCCGCTTGGCGACGTGGCCCAGGATCGCGCCGACGATGCCGAGGTAACCGCCGAGGCCGTACCCGCAGAGCCCGAGCACGCCGACGATGGAGACCACCAGCGAGGCGACCGCCATACCGTTCTGCGGCGGCGCGGCCGGGAATCCGTACCCCGGCGGGTACGCCTGGGCGGGGTAGCCGGTCGCAGCCGGGTAGCCGGGCGGCGTCTGGTACGCGGCCGGATCCGCGTACTGGTACGCCGGGTCGGGGGTGCCGGACGCCTGGTACGCCGCCGTCGGGTCCGGACCCGGCGGGTACGGGTACGCCGGCCCGGCGGGCGGACCGGCCGGGTACTGGAAAGCCGTCGGATCCTGGTACGGGGACGGGCTCGCCGGGTTCTGGTACGCGGCCGGGTCCGGTGTACTGGCCGGGGGCTGGTAGGCCGGGCTCTGCGGGCTGTCCGGTGGCTGGCTCGGCCCGGATGGGGCGTTCCAGTTGCCGGGTTGCTGGGGGTCGCTCATCGGGTCTCTCCGTCTACGCAGGGATGCGCAGCCAGGGTAGTGGGAGATCGCCAGTGATATCCGCCCGCCGTCGTCGGGGGTGCCGCGTTGCCCGGATTGACGGGACCGGGCAGGATCGCGGCATGGCATTCGACGCGCGCGCCGGTGAACGTGCCGGCAGCCGACCCCGGCGGGACGCTTCGCGTTCCGCGCTGGCTCGCCGTAACCGGACCGTACCGCCGGGCGGCGTTCCGGTGGACGACTCCGACGAACCCGCGGCCCTGCCCGACACCGAGCCGATCACGCTCCGTCTCGACGGGCGGGTGGCGCTGGTCACCGGCGCGGGCAGTCCGGACGGCATCGGGTACGCCACCGCCCGCCGGTTGCGCGACCTGGGCGCGCGGGTGGCGATCGTGTCGACCACCCGGCGCATCCACGACCGGGCCACCGAACTCGGCGCGACCGGCTTCGTCGCGGACCTCACCGACGAGTCCGAGGTGGGTGCGCTGGCCGACGCCATCGCCGAGCAGCTCGGCGAGGTGGAGGTGCTGGTCAACAACGCCGGTCTGGCAAGCCGGGCGAGCCCGGAGGTGCTGCGCCCGGTCGCGCAGCTCACCTACGACGAGTGGCACGGTGAGATCGAGCGGAACCTGACCACGGCGTTCCTGTGCAGCCGGGCGTTCATCGGCGGCATGGCCGAACGGGGCTGGGGCCGGATCGTGAACCTGGCCGCCACCGCCGGGCCGGTGAACGCGCTGCCGACCGAGGCCGCCTACGCCGCGGCCAAGGCCGGCGTGGTCGGCCTGACCCGGGCGCTGGCGATGGAGATGGTCGCCGACGGGGTCACGGTCAACGCGGTGGCGCCGGGCACGATCTACACCGCCGCCTCCACGATGGCCGAGCTGAAGCAGGGCCTGGGTACGCCGGTCGGCCGCCCCGGCACCCCGGACGAGGTGGCGGCGGCGATCACGTTCCTCTGCTCCCCGGCGGCCTCGTACATCACCGGTCAGATGCTGGTCGTGGACGGCGGCAACAGCGTCCGGGAGGCGCAGTTCCGGTAGCGGTCAGCCGGCGGTGCCGACCCCGTCGTCGCCGCCCCAGATCGCCAGTGCCAGCCACCCGCAGCAGAAGAGCAGCCAGAACGCGGTGAGAACGTAGCTGAGTATCAGGCCGGCGAGGGCGAGGCTGCCGCCCTGCTCCCCGGTCCGCCTGATCTGCCTGCGGGCGACGTGTCCGAGCACGATGCCGGCCGGCGGGAAGATGATGGCGAATACCAGCGACAGGATCGCCGGTACGTTCGTGCCGGTCGGCGGCCCGTAACCGGGCGGGTAGCCCCCGGGCCCGTACAGGCCGGGTTGGCCGTACTGCCCCGGCTGGCCGGGTTGGCCGTACTGGCCGGGTTGGCCGGGTTGGCCGTACTGCTCAGGAGGGCCGTACTGGCCGGGCTGCTGGCCGTAGGGGTCGGGGTCGCCGGGCGGCGGGCCGTACGGCTGGTGGGGATCGGGGTTCTCGTCCGGTGGTGGGTAGCTCATACCAATCGCCCTCCTCGCCCCGGACGCTACTTGACCAGCGAGTCCGTGCGCGGCGGTTGGGGCGACTGGGCGCCCGGACCGCGTCCGTCGCCCGCCCGGTCAGCCGCTCGGTGACACTCCGCGGATGCCGGCGACGGCCAGATCGAGTCCGAGCCGGTAGTAGTCGTCGCTGCTGTCGTCGCAGATGAGCACGTCGGCGGCGGCGACAACGTACGGGTACCGGCGCGGCGGCAGGGCGGCGAGGGCGGTGCGCTTGGCGTGGATGGCGTCGTCGCGGGCCTCCCGGTCGCCGCGCTCCTCGGCACCCGGTTCGGTGCTGACCAGGGTGACCAGCGAGCAGAGCACCTGCCGGCCGATCCGCGCGGACTGGTCGAGGTCGAGCCCGGTCAGTTGCAGCAGGGCGAGGGTCCGTTCGGCCAGCGCCAGACCGGGCGCCGAGGTCAGGATCCGGGTGAGGGTGAGTTCGGCGACGTTCGGGTGAGGGCGGAGCGCGGCCACGAACGCGGCGAGTACGTCGCGAAGCTGCTCGTCCCACGGCCGGTCGTCGGGTTCGGGCAGCTCGACACCGGCGAGCAACCGCTCGGCGAGCGCGGCGAACAGTTCGTCCTTGTCCCGAAAGTGCCGGTAGAGGGCCATCGGCGTGACGTCGTGCTGCTGGGCCAGGCGCCGGATGGTGACCGCGCTCAGCCCGTCGGCGTCGGCGATGGCCAACGCACTGGTCACGATCTTGTCGGGGTCGAGCCCCCGGTGCGCCGCTGGGTCTCTCCGGGTGGCTACCACGCGCCCAAGTCTACGTCGTACGCGTACGACGTAGACGGCGGTCCATGGCGGGGCCTCAGGGCAGGAGGCTCAGGTTGCCGTTCGCCCGCTCGATGACCAGGCAGCGGTCCTCGACGTAGTCGATGCCCGCCTCCTCGGCCAGCCGGCGCGACTCGGCCGAGACGATCCCGAGTTGCAACCAGACCGCCGGGGCGCCGATCGCGATCGCCGACCGGACCACCTCCACGGTGTCCCGGGCCGGCCGGAACACGTCGACCAGGTCGACCGGGTGCGGGATGTCTGCCAGTGACCGGTAGACCTTCTCCCCGAACAGCTCGTCCGCGTACGGATTGACGGGGATGATCCGCCAGCCGTACCGCTGCATCTGGAGCGGTACGCGGTGAGCCGCCTTGTTGGGGTCGCGGGCGGCACCGACCACAGCGATGACCTTCGCGTCGGCCAGGATCCGTTGGGCATCTCGCACCAGGCGACTGTAGCTCCGCCCGGTGTCCGTCGACCGGTCCCGACGGCCCTTCCCGCAGGCCGGGGCCGAAGATCACAGCAGGGTGAGCTGCTCGGTGACGGGTGGTTCCGACGCCGGCACCTGCCGGGTCTCGCCGGGTTCGGAGCGGAGCAGGCCGTACCGCCGGGCGGCCATCCTGACCCGGGCCACGATCTCCCGCTGGTAGCTCTGCGGGAGGTAGGAGCCGTTGCCGAACAGTTCCCGGTAGCGGGGCACCAACGCGGGGTGTTCGCGGGCCAGCCAGGCCGCGTACCACTCGCGTGCGCCGGGCCGCAGGTGCAGCGGGATCGGGGTGATGCTGACCGCGCCGGCGGCGGCGATGGCGGCGACGGTCGCCTCGATCGAGTCGTCGGTGTCGGTGAGGCCGGGCAGGATCGGGGCCATCAGTACGCCGACCGGGAACCCGGCGTCGGTCAGTTGCCGGACCGCGTCGAGCCGGCGCTGCGGGCTCGGGGTGCCGGCCTCGACCGTGCGCCACAGTGCCTCGTCCACGAAACCCACCGAGTACGACACGCCGACCCGGGTCACCGTCGCGGCCTGCCGGAGCAACGGCAGGTCCCGCAGGAGCAGGGTGCCCTTGGTGAGGATCGAGAACGGGTTGGCGAAGTCGCGCAGTGCCGAGATGATCTGCGGCATGAGTTGGTATCGCCCCTCGGCCCGCTGGTAGCAGTCGACGTTGGTGCCCATCGCGATGTGGTCGCCGCGCCACTTCGGCGCACTCAGCTCGCGCCGGACCAGCTCACCGGCGTTGACCTTGACGATCACCTTGCTGTCGAAGTCCTGCCCCGCGTCCAGGTCGAGGTACGTGTGGGTGTTCCGGGCGAAGCAGTAGACGCACCGGTGCGAGCAGCCCCGGTACGGGTTGACCGTCCATTCGAAGGGCACCCGGGAGGCGCCGGGCACCCGGTTGATGATCGACTTCGCGCGTACCTCGTAGAAGGTCATCCCGGCGAAGCCGGGGGTGTCGAAGGTCCGGGCGACCGCGTCGGGCAGCGCCAGCGGCAGGGGTGGTGCCGCCGGTGCCGCCGGCTCGGTCGCCCCGGCCCCGACTGCGGCGAAGGACAGGTTCTCCCAGCGCATGACCCTGATTCGAACACGCGTTCGAGTGGTCGCGCAAGTCGACGCGCAGGTCGGACTAGGGCGTGTTTCATAAGTCTGGTCGGAGCCACTCGCCGATGGCGGTGATGGTCAGGACGGCCTGGTAGCGGACGGCGAGTTTGTCATATCGGGTCGCGACGCCCCGGTGGCGTTTAAGGCGGTTGATGCCGCACTCGACGGCGTGACGTTGCTGGTAGACGACCGGGTCGAAGCCGGGTGGGCGACCGCCCTTCGACCCCTTGGCTTTGCGGTGGGCGTCCTGGTCGGCTTTGCTCGGGATGCAGGCCTTGATCCCGCGGGAACGTAGATGGGCTCGGTTGCCTTTCGAGGTGTAGGCCTTGTCGGCCAGGACCAGGTCCGGACGGGTCCGGGGACGCCCACCCCCGGCCCGGCCTACCCGGATCTTGCGTAGGACGGGGATGAACTGGGGGCTGTCGCCTCGCTGACCGGCCGTGAGGATCAGGGCGAGGGGTTTCTGACCTTGCTCGCAGGCCAGATGCGTCTTGGTGGTCAGCCCGCCCCGCGACCGCCCGAGCGCGTGATCGACGGGCTCGTCGTGGACGCCGCCGGGTGGTTCTCTCTGCAGATGCCCGTCCCGGCGGGCGCCGGCAGCGTGCTGGTGGGCGCGGCTGGTCATGGAGTCGATGCTGACGTCCCACTCGATCCGACCGGCCGCGTCAGCGCCGGCTTGCAGCCCGGCGAGGATCTTTTCCCAGGTGCCGTCGCGTTGCCAGCGGCGGAACAGGCCGTAGATGGTGGGCCAGGGCGCGTACTCGGCCGGGACGTCACGCCAGGGTGAACCGATCCGGATCCGCCACCGGATCCCGTCGATCAGCTGCCTTCTTGTCCACTTTGGCGGACGGCCCCGGACCGGCGCGGCAGGTAGCAGTGGGGCGAGCGCCGCCCATTGCGCGTCGGTCAGGTCGTGCCGCCTCGTCACCGCTAGGGTGGCCACGAGGTCTCCGGTGCATGGTGCTTCTTGGTCGTTGTACCAAGTACCGGAGACCTCGCTGCTTATCGATCACCGCCACGCCGTGACCTCAACCTGCGCACCGTGCTTTATGAAACGCGCCCTAGGCGGGCGGCGGCGCGGTGCTCTCCCGGCGGATCAGTTCGGCCGGTACGTGTTCGACCTGGTGGTGGTGGGCCGGGTCGGGTTCCTGGAGGGCGAGGGTCATGGCGCGGGCGCCCATGTCGGCGAGGGGGAGGCGGACGGTGGTGAGGGTGGGGGTGACGTCGCGGGCGATGGGCATGTCGTCGAAGCCGGTGATGCTGATGTCGTGGGGGACTTTGATGCCTCGGGTGCGGAGGAGGGCGAGGGCGCCGATGGCCATGGTGTCGTTGAGGGCGGCGATGGCGGTGAGGTGGGGTTGGGTGTCGAGGAGGTGGGCGGTGGCGGTGGCGCCGCCGGTGCGGTCGAAGTCGGCGTAGGCGATGTTGCGGGTGGGGAGTTTGTGGCCGTGGTCGCGGGCGGCGTGGCGTAGGCCGGTGAGGCGGTCGGTGGTGGTGGTGAGGTGTTTGGGGCCGGCGATGACGCCGAGGTGGGTGTGGCCGAGTGCGTAGAGTTCGGTGCCGAT